>NZ_CP150168.1:0-165000 GCF_037963785.1 Streptococcus sp. FSL W8-0197
TTGAAAGAAAAGCAATTTTGGAATCGTATTTTAGAATTTGCTCAAGAAAGATTGACTCGATCTATGTATGATTTCTATGCTACACCTGCTGAACTCATCAAAGTAGAAGAAAACACAGCTACTATATTTCTACCGAGATCAGAGATGGAAATGGTGTGGGAAAAGCAATTAAAAGATATTATCATTGCTGCTGGTTTTGAAATTTATGATTCTGAAATCAAACCGTACTATATTTTCACTAAACCTCAGAGCACAGAATCTCCTCAAGTAAATGATACGAATAGTATCTCTACTTACGATTACACACCTGCACTACCAACGATTCCCTATTCTGAAACAGGATTAAAAGAAAAATATACCTTTGATAACTTTATTCAAGGTGATGGGAATGTTTGGGCCGTATCTGCTGCACTAGCTGTATCTGAAGATTTAGCTCTGACCTATAATCCTCTTTTCATCTATGGAGGACCTGGTCTTGGAAAGACTCACTTGCTCAATGCGATTGGAAATGAGATTTTGAAAAATATTCCTGATGCGCGTGTCAAGTACATTCCTGCCGAAAGCTTTATCAATGACTTTCTTGAACACTTGCGACTTGGGGAAATGGAAAAGTTCAAAAAGACTTACCGTAGCCTTGATCTCTTATTGATCGATGATATCCAATCTCTCAGTGGCAAAAAAGTCGCGACCCAGGAAGAATTTTTCAATACCTTCAATGCTCTTCATGATAAGCAGAAACAGATTGTCCTAACCAGTGATCGAAGTCCTAAACACCTAGAAGGACTTGAAGAGAGACTTGTCACACGCTTTAGCTGGGGATTGACGCAAAATATCACTCCTCCTGACTTTGAGACACGTATCGCCATTCTTCAAAGTAAAACAGAGCACTTGGATTACCATTTCCAAAGTGATACTCTAGAATACTTGGCTGGCCAATTTGATTCAAATGTTCGAGAATTGGAAGGAGCAATCAACGATATCACTTTAATTGCCAGAGTGAAGAAGATTAAGGATATTACTATTGATATTGCTGCGGAAGCTATTAGAGCACGTAAGCAAGACGCTCGCCAGATACTTGTTATTCCAATTGAGAAAATCCAAACTGAAGTTGGTAATTTTTATGGAGTGAGTGTTAAAGAAATGAAAGGTACGAGACGAGTTCAAAACATCGTTTTGGCACGTCAGGTTGCCATGTATCTAGCTAGAGAACTGACAGATAACAGTCTTCCGAAAATCGGAAAAGAATTTGGCGGAAAGGATCACACCACCGTTATTCATGCCCATGCTAAAATCAAATCATTGATTGACGAAGACGATAATTTACGTTTAGAAATAGAAGCAATCAAAAAGAAAATTAAGTAGCTTGTGGATAAATTTTCCTTTCTTATCTTTTTTATCCACATTTTTTAAACAAGCTTAGAAGCTTAAGTTTACTAAATAGCACTCAGTTTTCCACAGAATTCACACACTCTATTATTACTATTAACTTTCTAATACTAAAAATAAATAAAGGAGAATCCATGATTCATTTTTCAATTAATAAAAATTTATTTCTACAAGCCTTAAATACCACAAAACGAGCAATAAGCTCTAAAAATGCTATTCCAATTTTATCAACAATCAAAATTGACGTTACCAATGAAGGAATTACTTTAATTGGCTCAAACGGTCAAATTTCTATTGAAAATTTCATTTCTCAAAAGAATGAAGATGCTGGTCTCTTGATTACTTCTTTGGGGTCGATTCTTCTTGAATCTTCTTTCTTTATCAATGTGGTATCTAGTCTTCCAGATGTAACGCTAGATTTCAAAGAGATTGAACAAAAACAAATTGTCTTAACCAGTGGCAAATCAGAAATTACCCTAAAAGGAAAAGATAGCGAACAATATCCTCGTATTCAAGAAATTTCAGCAAGTACACCTTTGGTTCTTGAAACCAAACTACTCAAGAAAATTATCAATGAAACAGCCTTTGCTGCAAGTACGCAAGAAAGTCGTCCAATCTTAACAGGTGTTCACTTCGTGTTGAGCCAGCACAAAGAACTAAAAACAGTTGCGACAGACTCACACCGACTTAGCCAGAAGAAATTGACTCTTGAAAAAAATGGAGATGATTTCGATGTGGTAATTCCTAGTCGTTCTCTACGCGAATTTTCAGCGGTATTTACAGATGATATTGAAACTGTAGAGATTTTCTTTGCAAATAATCAAATCCTCTTTAGAAGCGAAAATATTAGCTTCTACACTCGTCTCCTAGAAGGAAACTATCCTGATACAGATCGTTTGATTCCAACAGACTTTAACACTACAATTACTTTTGATGTGGTCAATTTGCGTCAATCTATGGAACGTGCACGTCTCTTATCAAGTGCGACTCAAAATGGTACTGTGAAGCTTGAAATTAAAGGTGGAGTTGTTAGCGCCCATGTTCACTCTCCAGAAGTTGGTAAAGTAAACGAAGAAATCGATACGGAGCAGGTGACCGGGGATGATTTGACTATTAGTTTCAACCCAACTTACTTGATTGATTCTCTCAAGGCTTTAAATAGCGAAAAGGTAACTATTAGCTTTATCTCAGCTGTTCGTCCATTTACTCTTGTGCCAGCAGATACTGACGAAGACTTCATGCAGCTCATTACACCAGTTCGTACAAATTAAGTGAAAGAGGTTGAGCCTGGCTCGCCTCTTTTATGATATAATCAAAAAAAGAAAAGGAGAGTAGTATGTATCAAGTTGGAAATTTTGTTGAGATGAAAAAGCCACATGCTTGTACCATTAAATCAACTGGTAAAAAAGCCAATCGATGGGAAATTACACGTGTTGGGGCAGATATCAAAATAAAGTGTAGCAATTGTAACCACCTTGTTATGATGAGTCGCTATGATTTTGAACGAAAAATGAATAAGATTATTGACTAAGAACCCTTAGTTAGAGAGTTAGCAAGTTTTCCCTTTTTGTGTTATAATGTTAGGGATTGAAATGAGAACGGAGAATGAGAAAATATGGCTTTAACAGCAGGTATCGTTGGTTTGCCAAACGTTGGTAAATCAACCCTTTTTAATGCAATTACAAAAGCAGGAGCAGAGGCGGCAAACTACCCATTTGCGACTATCGATCCAAATGTTGGGATGGTAGAAGTTCCAGATGAACGCCTACAAAAACTAACGGAAATGATTACTCCTAAAAAGACAGTTCCCACAACATTTGAATTTACAGATATTGCAGGGATTGTAAAAGGAGCATCAAAAGGAGAAGGTCTAGGAAATAAATTCTTGGCCAATATTCGTGAAGTAGATGCGATTGTTCACGTAGTTCGTGCTTTTGATGATGAAAATGTGATGCGCGAACAAGGACGTGAAGACGCCTTTGTGGATCCACTTGCAGATATTGATACCATTAACCTGGAGTTGATTCTTGCGGACTTAGAATCAGTTAATAAACGCTATGCGCGTGTAGAAAAGATGGCACGTACGCAAAAAGATAAAGAATCAGTAGCAGAGTTTAATGTTCTTCAAAAGATTAAACCAGTCCTTGAAGATGGAAAATCAGCTCGTACCATTGAATTCACAGATGAGGAACAAAAGGTTGTCAAAGGTCTCTTCCTTTTGACCACTAAACCAGTTCTTTATGTTGCTAATGTGGATGAGGATGTAGTTTCAGATCCAGATTCTATAGAATATGTTAAACAAATTCGAGAATTTGCAGCGACAGAAAATTCAGAGGTAGTAGTTATTTCCGCGCGTGCTGAAGAAGAAATTTCTGAGTTAGACGATGAGGATAAGCAAGAGTTTCTTGAAGCACTTGGTTTGACTGAATCAGGCGTTGACAAGTTGACTCGTGCAGCTTATCACTTGCTTGGGCTTGGAACTTACTTCACAGCTGGTGAAAAAGAAGTCCGTGCTTGGACCTTTAAGCGAGGGATGAAAGCTCCTCAAGCAGCTGGTATTATCCACTCAGACTTTGAAAAAGGGTTTATTCGTGCAGTAACAATGTCATATGAGGATCTAGTGAAATACGGATCTGAAAAGGCTGTAAAAGAAGCTGGGCGCTTGCGTGAAGAAGGAAAAGAATATATCGTTCAAGATGGCGATATCATGGAATTCCGCTTTAACGTTTAATAACATTTAATAAATAGTGTCAATTAGGTTGGAAAAAAAATTCCAACCCTTTTGGCTTTTGAAAGGAAAATAAATGACTAAATTACTTGTTGGATTAGGAAATCCAGGGGATAAATATTTTGAAACCAAGCACAACGTTGGATTTATGTTGATTGACCTACTAGCTAAAAAACAAAATGTCACCTTTACACATGACAAGATATTTCAAGCTGATCTAGCATCTTTTTTCTTCAATGGAGAAAAAATTTATCTCGTCAAACCAACAACATTTATGAATGAAAGTGGGAAAGCTGTTCATGCTTTATTGACTTACTATGGTTTGGATATTGAAGATTTACTCGTTATTTACGACGACCTTGACATGGAAGTCGGGAAAATTCGTTTAAGAGCAAAGGGATCAGCAGGTGGTCATAATGGTATCAAGTCTATTATTCAACATATTGGAACTCAAGTATTTAACCGTGTTAAAATAGGTATTGGAAGACCTAAAAAAGGCATGTCGGTTGTTCATCATGTTTTAAGTAAGTTTGATCAGGATGACTATGTGGGTATTTTACAGTCTATTGACAAGGTTGACGATGCTGTAAACTACTATTTACAAGAGAAAAACTTTGAGAAAACAATGCAGAGGTATAATGGTTAAATGGTGACTTTATTAGATTTATTCTCAGAAAATGACCAGATAAAAAAATGGCATCAAAATCTGATAGATAAGAAAAGACAACTAATACTTGGTTTATCAACGTCTACTAAGGCTCTTGCAATTGCAAGCAGCCTAGAAAAAGAAAATAAGATTGTGTTACTGACTTCAACTTATGGAGAAGCAGAAAGAATTATCAGTGATCTTCTTTCTCTCTTAGGAGAGGAATTTGTCTATCCATTTTTGGTTGATGACTCTCCTATGGTAGAGTTTTTGATGTCTTCACAAGAAAAAATCATTTCGCGAGTTGAAGCCTTGCGTTTTTTAACTGATTCATCTAAGAAAGGGATTTTAGTTTGTAATATCGCAGCAAGTCGATTGATTTTACCCTCTCCAACTAGATTTAAAGAAAGTACTATAAAAATTGCAGTTGGCGAAGAATATGACCAACACGAGCTACTTCACCGGTTAAAGGAAATTGGATATCGAAAAGTTACTCAAGTACAGACCCAAGGTGAGTTTAGTATTCGAGGAGATATTTTAGATATTTTTGAGATGTCTCAGTTAGAACCTTTCCGAATCGAGTTTTTTGGCGATGAAGTAGATGGTATTCGTACTTTTGAAGTCGAAACACAATTATCGAAAGAAAATCAGACAAACCTCACTATCTTTCCAGCTAGCGACATACTTTTGAGAGAAAAAGATTATCAACGAGGACAGTCAGCTTTAGAAAAGCAAATTTCAAAGACTCTATCACCAATTTTAAAATCATATTTGGAAGAAATTTTGTCAAGTTTTCATCAAAAACAAGTACATTCAGATAGTCGAAAGTTTTTGTCCTTATGTTATGATAAAACGTGGACTGTCTTTGATTATATTGAAAAAGATACACCAGTATTCTTTGATGACTATCAAAAATTGATGAATCAGTATGAAGCCTTTGAAAGAGAATTAGCACAATACTTTACAGAAGATTTACAGAATGGTAAATCATTTTCTGAGATGCAGTATTTTGCAGATACAGAGCAAACCTATAAAAAACAAAGTCCAGTTACCTTTTTCTCTAATCTGCAAAAGGGCTTAGGAAACCTCAAGTTTGATTACATTTATCAATTTAATCAATATCCTATGCAGGAATTTTTCAATCAATTTTCTTTTCTAAAAGAAGAAATTGAGCGATACAAAAAAATGAACTACACTATTATCTTGCAGTCTAGCAATTCAATGGGAAGTAAAACATTGGAGGATGTTTTAGAGGAATACCAGATTAAATTAGATTCCAGAGATAAGTCAAGTATCTGTAAAGAATCTGTAAACTTAATCGAAGGTAATTTAAGACATGGTTTTCATTTTGTGGATGAGAAAATTCTCTTGATTACTGAACATGAGATTTTTCAAAAGAAATTAAAACGTCGTTTTCGAAGACAACATGCGTCAAATGCAGAGCGATTAAAAGATTATAATGAACTTGAAAAAGGGGACTACGTTGTTCACCATATTCATGGAATTGGTCAATATCTAGGCATTGAAACAATTGAAATCAAAGGGATTCACCGTGATTATGTCAGTGTTCAATATCAAAATGGAGATCAAATCTCCATCCCAGTAGAGCAGATTCAGTTACTGTCTAAATATGTTTCAAGTGATGGGAAAGCGCCAAAACTTAATAAATTAAATGATGGTCATTTCAAAAAGGCCAAGCAAAAAGTTAAGAACCAAGTAGAGGATATAGCTGACGATTTAATCAAGCTTTATTCTGAGCGTAGTCAGTTGAAGGGGTTTGCTTTCTCAGCTGATGATGATGAGCAACATGCTTTTGATGATGCTTTCCCTTATGTCGAAACAGATGATCAACTTCGCAGTATTGAGGAAATCAAGAGAGATATGCAGGATTCTCACCCCATGGATCGACTTTTGGTTGGAGATGTTGGTTTTGGGAAGACTGAAGTAGCAATGCGTGCTGCTTTTAAGGCAGTCAATGATCACAAACAGGTGGTCGTTCTAGTTCCAACGACGGTTTTAGCGCAACAGCACTATACGAATTTTAAGGAACGATTCCAAAATTTTGCTGTTAATATTGATGTGTTGAGTCGCTTTAGAAGTAAAAAAGAGCAGGCAGAAACACTTGAAAAACTAAAGAATGGTCAAGTCGATATTTTGATTGGAACGCATCGTGTTTTGTCAAAAGATGTTGTGTTTTCAGATTTGGGATTGATGATTATTGATGAGGAACAACGATTTGGTGTCAAGCATAAGGAAACTTTGAAAGAACTGAAAAAACAAGTAGATGTTCTAACCTTGACAGCAACGCCAATCCCTCGTACTCTCCACATGTCTATGTTGGGAATCCGAGATTTGTCTGTTATTGAAACACCTCCGACCAATCGTTATCCAGTGCAAACCTATGTTTTGGAAAAGAATGATAGTGTGATTCGTGATGCAGTCTTGCGTGAAATGGAGCGTGGAGGTCAAATTTACTATCTTTACAACAAAGTTGACACTATTGATAGGAAGGTTTCAGAATTACAGGAGTTGATTCCAGAGGCTTCGATTGGGTTTGTTCATGGACAAATGAGTGAAATTCAGTTGGAAAATACTCTACTGGACTTTATTGAAGGACAATATGATATTTTGGTGACGACTACTATTATTGAGACAGGGGTAGATATTCCAAATGCCAATACCTTATTTATTGAAAATGCAGACCATATGGGTTTGTCAACCTTGTATCAATTAAGAGGAAGAGTCGGTCGTAGTAATCGTATTGCTTATGCCTATCTCATGTATCGTCCAGAAAAATCAATCAGTGAAGTCTCTGAAAAGAGATTAGAAGCGATTAAGGGATTTACAGAATTAGGCTCAGGATTTAAGATTGCGATGCGAGATCTTTCGATTCGTGGAGCAGGAAATCTCCTAGGAATATCGCAGTCTGGTTTCATTGATTCTGTTGGTTTTGAATTGTATTCGCAGTTACTAGAGGAAGCTATTGCGAAACGGAACGGTAATGGGAATAAAAGAATCAAAGGAAATGCTGAGTTGATTTTACAAATTGATGCTTATCTTCCTGATACTTATATTTCTGACCAACGACATAAGATTGAAATTTACAAGAAAATTCGTCAAATTGACAATCGTGTCAACTATGAAGAACTACAAGAAGAATTGATGGATCGCTTTGGAGAATACCCAGATGTAGTAGCCTACCTTTTAGAGATTGGTTTGGTTAAGTCATATTTTGACAAGGTATTTGTAGAACGTGTGGAAAGAAAAGAAAATAAGATTACAGTTCAATTTGAAAAAGTCACTCAACGACTATTCTTGGCTCAAGATTATTTTAAAGCCTTATCCGCAACGAACTTAAAAGCAGCCATAGCTGAGAATAAGGGATTAATGGAAGTTGTATTTGATGTCCGAAACAAGAAGGATTATGAAATTTTAGAAGGTTTGCTGATTTTTGGAGAAAGCTTATTAGAGATAAAAGAATCAAAGGAAGCAAATCCCATTTAACATTTTTCTTCTATAAAAAGGATAAAAATGGTACAATAATAATTTGAGGTAATAAAAATGAGATTAGACAAGTATTTAAAAGTATCACGAATTATTAAGCGTCGCACAGTCGCAAAAGAAGTAGCAGATAAAGGTAGAATCAAGGTGAACGGAATCTTGGCCAAAAGTTCAACGGATTTGAAAGTTGATGACCAAGTTGAAATTCGCTTTGGAAATAAGTTGTTGCTTGTTAAAGTACTAGAGATGAAAGATAGTACAAAAAAAGAAGATGCAGCAGGCATGTATGAAATTCTCAGTGAAACACGGGTAGAAGAAAATGTCTAAAAATATTGTACAGATGAATAATTCTTTTATTCAAAATGAACATCAACGTCGTCGTTATCTGATGAAGGAGAGACAAAAGAGGAATCGTTTTATGGGTTGGGTCCTTATTTTGATGATCTTGTTGTTTATTTTACCAACTTATAACTTGGCCCAAAGCTATGATCAGTTACTGCAACGTCGCCAGCAATTGACAGAGTTGAAAGAGCAGTACCAAACTCTTAGTGACGAAAAGGATAAAGAATCTGCTTTTGCTGCAAAGTTGAAAGATGAAGACTATGTAGCAAAATATGCACGCGCCAAGTACTATTACTCAAAGAAACGAGAAGCAATTTACACAATTCCTGATTTGCTTCCGAGGTAATGTCATGGAAAATTTATTGGAAGTTGTTGAGCAATTTCTAAGTTTATCAGATGAAAAATTAGAGGAATTGGCAACTAAAAACCATTTATTACGATTACAAGAAGAAAGGGAAGAGAAGAATGCGTAAGTTCTTAGTAGTTTTATTGCTACCTGCTTTTATCATAACCTCAAGAGTAGTTAGCACAGAAAAACAGCTTCCTTACTCTTCGCAAGAAATTTATTATCTAACTGAGTCTGACTATGGGTTCTACTATAAAGAAACACTGGAAACCCCAATGGTATATGGAGAAACAACTCTCTATGCTAATGAGGATCTTGTCAAGGAGTCTGGTAAATTAACTCCTGAAACCGCCTTTAAAATCGTAGAATGGCGTTTGAATAGACAAGGTGTTCCTGTTTTTAAATTAGACAATCATCAGTTTATCCTTGCAGATAAGCGGTTGGTCTATGATCAAAGTCATGTTCAAACTCAAAATAGACAAGTATGGTTGGAACCAGGGTTTGTTATCTATAACAGCCCTTATGACGCTAAAGAAATTTCTTCTACCCTCTCCCCCTATCAACACGTAACAGTGGATAGAACTCTCTTTGCTGAGGGACAAGAATTTCTTCATATTGATCAAGTTGGATGGGTATCAAAAGAGTTTGTCTCAGAAGAGGATAATCGCATCCAGAAGGTTCAAGAAATCTTATCAAACAACTATCAGAATGAAAATTATTCTATTTATGTTAAACAGCTGAGCACGGGTAAAGAGGCTGGGGTGAATGAAGGCAGCAAACTCTATGCAGCTAGTATCTTGAAACTAGCCTACCTTTATTACGCTCAAGATAAGATAAATCAAGGCGACTATACGCTGGACAGTAGCTTCAAGTATATCCCCGAAGTAAATAGCTTTCCTGGGTCCTATAAACCAGAAGGTAGTGGTAGTTTACCTAAAAAAGAAGACAACAAAGAATACAGTCTTCAACAGTTGATTACCAAGGTAACAAAAGAGTCTGACAATGTTGCTCATAATATTTTAGGTTATTACGTGACCAATCAATCTGACGGAGCTTTCAAAGAAAAAATGTCCACCATTATGGGCGAAGATTGGGATGTGAATGATAAACTGACTTCTTCAAAAATGGCTGGAAAAGTCATGGAAGCTATTTATAATCAGAATGGTTTTGTCCTAGAGTCTCTAGGTAAGACTGATTTTGACAACCAAAGAATCGCAAAAGGTGTTTCGGTTAAGGTAGCTCATAAAATTGGAGATGCCGATGATTTTAAACATGACACTGCGATTGTCTATACGGACTCTCCTTTTGTTCTTTCTATTTTTACCAAAAATTCTGATTATGACACCATTGCTAAGATAGCTAAGGATGTCTATGAGGTTCTAAAATGAGGGACCAGGATTTTTTAAATCATTTTCTCCGAAAAGAGTATTTCAAAAAACATTCGAAAGTCGTGTTAGCTTTGTCTGGCGGACTGGATTCAATGTTTTTATTCCAGCTATTGTCTACTTACCAAAAAGAGTTGGGAATTGAGTTGATTGTAGCACATGTCAATCACAAGCAGAGAAGTGAGTCTGACTGGGAGGAAAATGAACTAAGGAAGTTAGCTGATGCAGCTGAACTTCCTATTTATATCACAAGCTTTTCAGGAGACTTTTCAGAAGCGCGTGCTCGAGAGTTTCGTTATGATTTTTTTAGGAAAATCATGAAAGAGGTTGGAGCGACTGCCTTGGTCACTGCCCACCATGCAGATGATCAAGTTGAAACGATTTTGATGCGCTTGATTCGAGGAAGTCGGTTACGCCATTTAACAGGGATAAAAGAAAGTCAAGTAGTTGATGATATTGAAATCATCCGTCCCTTGTTGCCTTTTCATAAAAAGGATTTTCCACCAATTTTTCATTTCGAAGATCAAACAAATCAGGAAAATACCTATTTTCGCAATCGCATTCGGAATAGGTATTTACCAGAGCTTGAAAAAGAAAATCCTCGTCTTAAATCCGCCCTTTTAGATTTAGGAAGGGAAATTTCAGATTACCAAGCAACAATAACGGAGCTTTCGAAACAAATTGATGTGGAAGATTTGAATGAGCTATTTTCATACTCTCAACAAACTCAAGGGGTCTTACTTCAGAACTATCTTAATCAATTTCCAGACTTAAATCTGACGAAGGCTCAGTTTGATGAAGTTCGACAGATTTTAGCAAGGAAAAGCCAGTATCGTCACTCATTGAAAAATGGTTATGAATTGATAAAAGAGTATCAGAATTTTCGAGTTTGCAAAATCAGTCCACAGGCCGATGAAAAGGAAGATGAACTTGTGTTACACTATCAAAATCAAGTTCGATATATGGGCTATTTATTTTCCTTTGGCATTCCTATTGAAGGGGATTTTGTTCAAAAAGTAACGGTTTCACGGGAAACATCTGTACATATTAGATGTCGAAAACCTGGCGACGTTATTATCCTAAATGGTCATCGAAAGAAATTGAGACGCTTATTTATAGATTTGAAAATCCCTATTGAAAAACGAAAAACAACCCCTATTATTGAGCAATTTGGAGAAATTGTCTCAATTTTAGGAATTACGACCAGTGATTTGAGTAAAAACACGAAAAATGATATAATGAACACTGTAATTTATATAGAAAAAATAGATAGGTAAAAAGATGTTAGAACACGATATTAAAAAAATCCTCGTTTCACATGATGAAATTACAGAAGCGGCTAAAAAGCTAGGTGAACAATTAACCAAAGACTATGAGGGGAAAAATCCAATTCTTATTGGAATTTTGAAAGGATCGATTCCTTTTATGGCTGAATTGGTTAAACATATTGATACACATATTGAGATGGACTTCATGATGGTATCTAGCTACCATGGTGGAACTGCAAGTAGTGGTGTCATCAATATCAAGCAAGACGTAACTCAAGATATCAAAGGAAGACATGTTCTATTTGTAGAAGACATCATCGATACAGGTCAAACCTTGAAAAATTTGCGAGATATGTTTATTGAAAGAAAAGCAGCTTCTGTTAAAATCGCGACTTTGTTAGACAAACCAGAAGGACGCGTTGTTGAAATTGAAGCGGATTATACTTGCTTTACTATTCCAAATGAGTTTGTAGTAGGTTATGGTCTAGATTATAAAGAAAATTATCGTAACCTTCCTTATGTCGGAGTATTGAAAGAAGAAGTTTATTCAAATTAGAAAGATCTATCTTTAATGAAAAAACAAAATAACGGTTTAGTTAGAAATCCATTTCTATACTTGTTAATTATCTTCTTCCTTGTAACAGGATTCCAGTATTTTTACTCTGGAAATACTGCAGGACGAAGCGAAAAAATTAACTATACAGAATTGGTAAAAGAAATTACAGCAGACAATGTAAAAGAATTAACCTATCAGCCAAATGGTAGCATCATTGAAGTGTCTGGTGTTTATAAAAATCCTAAGACTAGTAAAGAAGAAACAGGGATTCAATTTTTCACTCCTGCTGCCACAACAGTAGAAAGATTCTCAAGTACTATTCTTCCGTCTGATTCAACAGTTTCAGAATTGCAAAAACTTGCTTCTGAACATCAGGCAGAAGTAACAGTCAAACATGAGAGTTCAAGCGGTATGTGGATCAATATCCTTGTCTCTGTGGTGCCATTTGCTATTCTCTTCTTCTTCCTATTCTCTATGATGGGAAATATGGGAGGAAGTAATAGTAGAAATCCAATGAGTTTTGGACGTAGTAAGGCCAAGGCTGCTAACAAAGAAGATATCAAGGTACGATTTTCAGATGTAGCAGGTGCCGAGGAAGAAAAACAAGAATTAGTTGAAGTTGTTGAATTCCTAAAAGATCCAAAACGATTTACAAAACTTGGTGCGCGTATTCCTGCAGGTGTTCTTTTGGAGGGACCTCCGGGAACAGGTAAGACCTTACTTGCTAAGGCAGTTGCTGGGGAAGCAGGTGTTCCATTCTTTAGTATCTCAGGTTCTGACTTTGTAGAAATGTTTGTCGGAGTTGGTGCAAGCCGTGTTCGTTCTCTTTTTGAGGATGCAAAAAAAGCAGCGCCAGCCATCATCTTTATCGATGAAATTGATGCCGTTGGTCGCCAACGTGGTGTCGGTCTTGGTGGAGGTAATGATGAACGTGAACAAACCTTGAACCAACTCTTGATTGAGATGGATGGTTTTGAGGGAAATGAAGGGATCATTGTTATCGCTGCGACGAACCGTTCAGATGTTCTAGATCCAGCTCTTCTCCGTCCAGGACGTTTTGATAGAAAAGTCTTGGTTGGTCGCCCTGATGTTAAAGGTCGTGAAGCAATCTTGAAAGTTCACGCTAAAAACAAACCTCTAGCAGAAGATGTTGATTTGAAATTAGTTGCCCAACAAACTCCAGGTTTTGTGGGAGCTGACTTGGAAAATGTTCTAAATGAGGCAGCCTTGGTTGCAGCCCGTCGCAACAAGTCAGTTATTGATGCTTCAGATATAGATGAGGCAGAGGACAGAGTGATTGCTGGACCATCTAAGAAAGATAAAACAGTATCACAAAGGGAACGTGAATTGGTTGCTTATCATGAGGCTGGACATACCATTGTTGGTTTAGTCTTGTCAAATGCCCGTGTTGTTCATAAAGTTACCATTGTACCACGTGGACGTGCAGGTGGTTACATGATTGCACTTCCGAAAGAGGATCAAATGCTTCTATCTAAAGAAGACATGAAAGAGCAATTGGCAGGCTTGATGGGTGGTCGTGTAGCTGAAGAGATTATCTTTAATGTCCAAACGACAGGAGCTTCAAATGACTTTGAACAAGCCACACAGATGGCGCGTGCAATGGTCACTGAATACGGTATGAGTGAAAAACTTGGCCCAGTTCAATACGAAGGTAATCATGCTATGTTTGGTGCACAAAGTCCTCAAAAATCAATTTCAGAGCAAACAGCCTATGAGATTGATGAGGAAGTTCGTTCATTATTAAATGAGGCACGAAACAAAGCTGCTGAAATTATCCAATCAAATCGTGAAACGCATAAATTGATTGCAGAAGCGTTATTGAAATATGAAACATTAGATAGTACACAGATTAAATCTCTTTACGAGACAGGAAAAATGCCTGAGACAGTAGAAGAGGAATCCCATGCATTATCTTATGATGAAGTAAAATCAAAAATGAGTGAAGAAAAATAAATTTAGAGAGGTTTAACCTCTCTTTTTATGTTCTAATGGAATGGCTACCGAGCGGATGCCCTGATAGTCGATCCTCCTCGTACAGGCTTAGATGATAAGCTACTGGATACCATTCTGACCTATGTTCCAGAAAAAATGGTCTATGTATCCTGCAATGTTTCGACGTTGGCGCGAGATTTGGTTAAACTGGTAAAAGTTTATGATCTCCAGTATATCCAGTCAGTCGATATGTTTCCCCACACTGCACGAACAGAAGCAGTAGTTAAGTTAGTGAAGAAAAGAAAAAATTAAATTCACTAAAAAAAGTCCTTGACAAAGGTAAAAAAGTAGGTATAATAGAAAGAGTTGAAAAGCTCAGGTCCGTTGGTCAAGGGGTTAAGACACCGCCTTTTCACGGCGGTAACACGGGTTCGAATCCCGTACGGACTATGGTGTATTGCGGCTAAAAAAACTTGAAAAAAGTTTAAAAAATCTGTTGACAGAGGCAGGTAGCTGTGATATACTAATATAGTTGTCGCTCGAGAGAATGAGTGACAAAGACCTTTGAAAACTGAACAAGACGAACCAATGTGCAGGGCACTATAACTAAGGTTATAGTACTGAACAATGAAAAAACAATAAATCTGTCAGTGACAGAAATGAGTGAGAACTCAAACTTTTAATGAGAGTTTGATCCTGGCTCAGGACGAACGCTGGCGGCGTGCCTAATACATGCAAGTAGAACGCTGAAGGAGGAGCTTGCTTCTCTGGATGAGTTGCGAACGGGTGAGTAACGCGTAGGTAACCTGCCTGGTAGCGGGGGATAACTATTGGAAACGATAGCTAATACCGCATAATAGTAGATGTTGCATGACATTTGCTTAAAAGGTGCAATTGCATCACTACCAGATGGACCTGCGTTGTATTAGCTAGTTGGTGAGGTAACGGCTCACCAAGGCGACGATACATAGCCGACCTGAGAGGGTGATCGGCCACACTGGGACTGAGACACGGCCCAGACTCCTACGGGAGGCAGCAGTAGGGAATCTTCGGCAATGGACGGAAGTCTGACCGAGCAACGCCGCGTGAGTGAAGAAGGTTTTCGGATCGTAAAGCTCTGTTGTAAGAGAAGAACGAGTGTGAGAGTGGAAAGTTCACACTGTGACGGTATCTTACCAGAAAGGGACGGCTAACTACGTGCCAGCAGCCGCGGTAATACGTAGGTCCCGAGCGTTGTCCGGATTTATTGGGCGTAAAGCGAGCGCAGGCGGTTAGATAAGTCTGAAGTTAAAGGCTGTGGCTTAACCATAGTACGCTTTGGAAACTGTTTAACTTGAGTGCAAGAGGGGAGAGTGGAATTCCATGTGTAGCGGTGAAATGCGTAGATATATGGAGGAACACCGGTGGCGAAAGCGGCTCTCTGGCTTGTAACTGACGCTGAGGCTCGAAAGCGTGGGGAGCAAACAGGATTAGATACCCTGGTAGTCCACGCCGTAAACGATGAGTGCTAGGTGTTAGACCCTTTCCGGGGTTTAGTGCCGCAGCTAACGCATTAAGCACTCCGCCTGGGGAGTACGACCGCAAGGTTGAAACTCAAAGGAATTGACGGGGGCCCGCACAAGCGGTGGAGCATGTGGTTTAATTCGAAGCAACGCGAAGAACCTTACCAGGTCTTGACATCCCTCTGACCGCTCTAGAGATAGAGTTTTCCTTCGGGACAGAGGTGACAGGTGGTGCATGGTTGTCGTCAGCTCGTGTCGTGAGATGTTGGGTTAAGTCCCGCAACGAGCGCAACCCCTATTGTTAGTTGCCATCATTCAGTTGGGCACTCTAGCGAGACTGCCGGTAATAAACCGGAGGAAGGTGGGGATGACGTCAAATCATCATGCCCCTTATGACCTGGGCTACACACGTGCTACAATGGCTGGTACAACGAGTCGCAAGCCGGTGACGGCAAGCTAATCTCTTAAAGCCAGTCTCAGTTCGGATTGTAGGCTGCAACTCGCCTACATGAAGTCGGAATCGCTAGTAATCGCGGATCAGCACGCCGCGGTGAATACGTTCCCGGGCCTTGTACACACCGCCCGTCACACCACGAGAGTTTGTAACACCCGAAGTCGGTGAGGTAACCATTTGGAGCCAGCCGCCTAAGGTGGGATAGATGATTGGGGTGAAGTCGTAACAAGGTAGCCGTATCGGAAGGTGCGGCTGGATCACCTCCTTTCTAAGGATAAGGAACTGCACATTGGTCTTGTTTAGTCTTGAGAGGTCTTGTGGGGCCTTAGCTCAGCTGGGAGAGCGCCTGCTTTGCACGCAGGAGGTCAGCGGTTCGATCCCGCTAGGCTCCATTGGTGAGAGATCACCAAGTAATGCACATTGAAAATTGAATATCTATATCAAATAGTAACAAGAAAATAAACCGAAACGCTGTAGTATTAAAAGAGTTTATGACTGAAAGGTCAAAAAATAAGGTTAAGTTAATAAGGGCGCACGGTGGATGCCTTGGCACTAGGAGCCGAAGAAGGACGTGACAAACGACGATATGCCTTGGGTAGCTGTAAGTAAGCGATGATCCAGGGATTTCCGAATGGGGGAACCCAACAGGTACTACCTGTTACCCGCATCTGTTAAGGATGTGAGGAGGAAGACGCAGTGAACTGAAACATCTAAGTAGCTGCAGGAAGAGAAAGCAAAAGCGATTGCCTTAGTAGCGGCGAGCGAAACGGCAGGAGGGCAAACCGAAGAGTTTACTCTTCGGGGTTGTAGGACTGCAATGTGGACTCAAAGACTATAGAAGAATGATTTGGGAAGATCAGCCAAAGAGAGTAATAGCCTCGTATTTAAAATAGTCTTTGTACCTAGCAGTATCCTGAGTACGGCGGGACACGTGAAATCCCGTCGGAATCTGGGAGGACCATCTCCCAACCCTAAATACTCCCTAGTGACCGATAGTGAACCAGTACCGTGAGGGAAAGGTGAAAAGCACCCCGGGAGGGGAGTGAAATAGAACCTGAAACCGTGTGCCTACAACAAGTTCGAGCCCGTTAATGGGTGAGAGCGTGCCTTTTGTAGAATGAACCGGCGAGTTACGATATGATGCGAGGTTAAGTTGAAGAGACGGAGCCGCAGGGAAACCGAGTCTGAATAGGGCGAATTAGTATCATGTCGTAGACCCGAAACCATGTGACCTACCCATGAGCAGGTTGAAGGTGCGGTAAGACGCACTGGAGGACCGAACCAGGGCACGTTGAAAAGTGCTTGGATGACTTGTGGGTAGCGGAGAAATTCCAAACGAACTTGGAGATAGCTGGTTCTCTCCGAAATAGCTTTAGGGCTAGCGTCGACATAAAGATTCTTGGAGGTAGAGCACTGTTTGGGTGAGGGGTCCATCCCGGATTACCAATCTCAGATAAACTCCGAATGCCAATGAATTATGGTCGGCAGTCAGACTGCGAGTGCTAAGATCCGTAGTCGAAAGGGAAACAGCCCAGACCACCAGCTAAGGTCCCAAAATAATTGTTAAGTGGAAAAGGATGTGGGGTTGCACAGACAACTAGGATGTTAGCTTAGAAGCAGCTATTCATTCAAAGAGTGCGTAATAGCTCACTAGTCGAGTGACCCTGCGCCGAAAATGTACCGGGGCTAAAACAATTTACCGAAGCTGTGGATACCTTTATAGGTATGGTAGGAGAGCGTTCTATGTGTGAAGAAGGTATACCGTGAGGAGTGCTGGAACGCATAGAAGTGAGAATGCCGGTATGAGTAGCGAAAGACAGGTGAGAATCCTGTCCACCGTAAGACTAAGGTTTCCAGGGGAAGGCTCGTCCGCCCTGGGTTAGTCGGGACCTAAGGAGAGACCGAAAGGTGTATCCGATGGACAACAGGTTGATATTCCTGTACTAGAGTATGTAGTGATGGAGGGACGCAGTAGGCTAACTAAAGCAGACGAATGGAAGAGTCTGTCTAAGCAGTGAGGTGTGAATTGAGTCAAATGCTTAGTTCTATAACATTGAGCTGTGATGGGGAGCGAAGTTTAGTAGCGAAGTTAGTGACGTCACACTGCCAAGAAAAGCTTCTAGCGTTTAAACATACTCTACCCGTACCGCAAACCGACACAGGTAGTCGAGGCGAGTAGCCTCAGGTGAGCGAGAGAACTCTCGTTAAGGAACTCGGCAAAATGACCCCGTAACTTCGGGAGAAGGGGTGCTGACTTTACGTCAGCCGCAGTGAATAGGCCCAAGCAACTGTTTATCAAAAACACAGCTCTCTGCTAAATCGTAAGATGATGTATAGGGGGTGACGCCTGCCCGGTGCTGGAAGGTTAAGAGGAGTGCTTAGCGTAAGCGAAGGTATGAATTGAAGCCCCAGTAAACGGCGGCCGTAACTATAACGGTCCTAAGGTAGCGAAATTCCTTGTCGGGTAAGTTCCGACCCGCACGAAAGGCGTAATGATTTGGGCACTGTCTCAACGAGAGACTCGGTGAAATTTTAGTACCTGTGAAGATGCAGGTTACCCGCGACAGGACGGAAAGACCCCATGGAGCTTTACTGCAGTTTGATATTGAGTGTCTGTACCACATGTACAGGATAGGTAGGAGTCTAAGAGATCGGGACGCCAGTTTCGAAGGAGACGTTGTTGGGATACTACCCTTGTGTTATGGCCACTCTAACCCGGATAGGTTATCCCTATCGGAGACAGTGTCTGACGGGCAGTTTGACTGGGGCGGTCGCCTCCTAAAAGGTAACGGAGGCGCCCAAAGGTTCCCTCAGAATGGTTGGAAATCATTCGCAGAGTGTAAAGGTATAAGGGAGCTTGACTGCGAGAGCTACAACTCGAGCAGGGACGAAAGTCGGGCTTAGTGATCCGGTGGTTCCGTATGGAAGGGCCATCGCTCAACGGATAAAAGCTACCCTGGGGATAACAGGCTTATCTCCCCCAAGAGTTCACATCGACGGGGAGGTTTGGCACCTCGATGTCGGCTCGTCGCATCCTGGGGCTGTAGTCGGTCCCAAGGGTTGGGCTGTTCGCCCATTAAAGCGGCACGCGAGCTGGGTTCAGAACGTCGTGAGACAGTTCGGTCCCTATCCGTCGCGGGCGTAGGAAATTTGAGAGGATCTGCTCCTAGTACGAGAGGACCAGAGTGGACTTACCGCTGGTGTACCAGTTGTCTTGCCAAAGGCATCGCTGGGTAGCTATGTAGGGAAGGGATAAACGCTGAAAGCATCTAAGTGTGAAACCCACCTCAAGATGAGATTTCCCATGATTTTATATCAGTAAGAGCCCTGAGAGATGATCAGGTAGATAGGTTAGAAGTGGAAGTGTGGCGACACATGTAGCGGACTAATACTAATAGCTCGAGGACTTATCCAAAGTAACTGAGAATATGAAAGTGGACGGTTTTCTTGGTATTTGATAGATATTCAATTTTGAGTAGGTATTACTCAGAGTTAAGTGACGATAGCCTAGGAGATACACCTGTACCCATGCCGAACACAGCAGTTAAGCCCTAGAACGCCGGAAGTAGTTGGGGGTTGCCCCCTGTGAGATATGGAAGTCGCTTAGCTTTTATCCGCCATAGCTCAGTTGGTAGTAGCGCATGACTGTTAATCATGATGTCGTAGGTTCGAGTCCTACTGGCGGAGTATAAATCGAAACGTTCAACTGAGCGTTTTTTTATTTATAAATATAGTGGACTGTTGAAATTTCAAATTTTAATTTTTAAATCTGTAATTACCTCTTTATTTTATTTTTAGTTCGTTTAGCTTTAAATTCTTCTTTTATAGAATTTGAAGCTTTTTTAGTTCCTTTTTTTGTTAGACTAGTGTTACTAATAAGAAAGGGAATTTTTATATGCTTCAGAAATTTTATGATCGAGCATTCGTCTTTTTGAAACTAGTTGAACAAGAATATGCCTCTTTAGGCCAGAGTTGTTCAGAGTGGGAATCACTTCATCTCCGTTTTTTACTATATTACTTAATCCGATTTAAAATTAAAAGTGATAGGGACTTTTCTCTATATCACTTTAGAACAGCTTATCGTCTATATCTAGAGAAATTACTGCAAGGTGGTACAACTCTCATCCAATAGGAAGTATCTATATCATAATTACGAACGATTGTTGTGGATATATTTTAAAAAATATAGAATTAGCTTATAATCAAAGGTTTTTATATTTAGAAATGAAAGAATTTCCAAATCTTTTCTACTGTTTCTTCTTGATAAAATAGTGTTTTTTTCTTATAATAAATTGTAAGATATAATTGTGGGTGAAATTCCTGCCATGTATATGAGAAAGGACGAGCTCCTAGTAGCTCAGACGAATTTTATTATGACTTCAGTTGTTGTTGTAGGTACCCAGTGGGGTGATGAAGGTAAAGGGAAAATTACAGATTTTCTTTCTGCTAATGCAGAGGTAATTGCTCGTTATCAAGGTGGTGATAATGCTGGTCACACGATTGTGATCGATGGTAAGAAATTTAAGTTGCACTTGATTCCATCTGGAATTTTCTTTCCTGAAAAAATCTCTGTTATTGGGAATGGGATGGTCGTGAATCCAAAATCCCTTGTGAAAGAGTTGACTTATCTTCATGAGGAAGGTGTGACAACTGATAACTTGCGTATTTCTGATCGTGCGCATGTTATTTTGCCTTATCACATTGAGTTGGATCGCTTGCAGGAAGAAGCTAAGGGTGACAATAAGATTGGTACTACAATCAAGGGAATCGGTCCAGCATATATGGACAAGGCTGCTCGTGTTGGAATTCGTATTGCAGATCTTTTGGATAAGGATATTTTCCGTGAACGTTTGGAACGCAATCTTGCGGAGAAGAATCGTTTGTTTGAAAAATTATATGATAGTACCCCTATTTCAGTTGACGATATTTTTGAAGAATACTATGAGTATGGTCAACAAATCAAGCAATACGTGACAGATACATCCGTTATCTTGAACAACGCACTTGATAATGGCAAACGTGTGCTGTTTGAAGGTGCGCAAGGTGTTATGCTAGATATTGACCAAGGGACTTATCCATTTGTTACGTCATCAAACCCTGTCGCTGGTGGTGTGACAATTGGGTCTGGTGTTGGTCCAAGTAAGATTGACAAGGTTGTAGGTGTATGTAAAGCCTACACAAGTCGTGTAGGAGATGGACCTTTCCCAACTGAATTATTTGATGAAGTGGGAGATCGCATTCGCGAAGTAGGTCATGAATATGGTACAACAACTGGTCGTCCACGTCGTGTGGGTTGGTTTGATTCAGTTGTGATGCGCCATAGTCGCCGTGTATCTGGGATTACCAATCTTTCATTGAATTCTATCGATGTTTTGAGCGGTTTGGATACGGTAAAAATCTGTGTCGCCTATGATCTTGATGGTCAACGTATTGATTACTATCCTGCTAGTCTTGAGCAGTTGAAACGTTGTAAGCCAATCTACGAGGAATTGCCAGGTTGGTCAGAAGACATCACTGGAGTCCGTAATTTGGAAGACCTTCCTGAGAATGCACGTAACTATGTTCGTCGTGTAAGTGAGTTGGTTGGTGTTCGTATCTCAACTTTCTCAGTAGGACCTGGTCGTGAACAAACTAATATTTTAGAAAGTGTTTGGTCATAGGAGATTTTTAAGATTAGTTTAAGACAGGTTGGGTATACTATAGACAGTTACAAGAAGACCTCCTAACTTGTTGTAACAAATATCCTAAACTTTTCTTTTTCATAATAATCTCCCTATTAAGTCACCGAATTCGGTGGCTTTTTTTGTGTTGAGAATCATGATATAATAATAAAATCGACAAGTAGGAAAAGAGAAGAACGATGAATTATACAGTTGAAGAAAAAGAAGCCTTTATGAGAGAGGCTTTGAGAGAGGCTGAGATTGCCTTAGAACACGATGAAATTCCAATTGGTTGTGTGATTGTCAAGGATGGAGAAATCATTGGTAGGGGGCATAATGCGCGCGAGGAGTTGCAACGGGCGGTCATGCATGCAGAAATCATGGCTATAGAGAATGCGAATGTGAGTGAAGAGAGTTGGCGACTGCTTGATTGTACGCTTTTTGTGACCATTGAGCCTTGTGTTATGTGTAGTGGTGCGATTGGGCTTGCCCGTATTCCAAACGTAGTTTACGGGGCTAAAAACCAGAAATTTGGTGCAGCTGGGAGCTTGTACGACATTTTGACAGATGAGCGTCTCAATCATCGTGTAGAGGTAGAAACGGGAATTTTGGAAGATGACTGTGCAGCGATTATGCAGGACTTTTTCCGAAATCGACGGAAAAAATAATTTCTCTTTAAAAACCGATGGGAATGTGGTATAATAAATAGTGGAGCAACAGTTCTGCGTGAAGCGGGTCAGGGGAGGAATCCAGCAGCCCTAAGCGAGTGTGAATTGTGTGCTCTTTTTTCGTGCTTTTTTCGAATAAATAAGATAAAATAGCCTAGAATAAATGATTATAGAAAAGAGAAAAATATGAAAATTCGTGGTTTTGAATTGGTTTCGAGTTTTACAGATGAAAATTTGTTACCGAAGCGAGAGACAGCCCATGCAGCTGGTTATGATTTAAAGGTTGCAGAACGCACTGTGATTGCTCCAGGAGAGATTGTTCTCGTCCCAACAGGAGTCAAGGCTTATATGCAGCCGACAGAGGTGCTCTATCTCTATGACCGTTCATCAAACCCTCGTAAGAAAGGCTTGGTCTTGATTAACTCAGTTGGGGTCATTGATGGGGATTATTATGGAAATCCTGGGAATGAAGGCCATATCTTTGCTCAGATGAAAAACATTACTGAACAGGAAGTCGTCCTCGAAGTTGGAGAACGTGTGGTCCAGGCTGTCTTTGCGCCTTTCTTAATTGCAGACGGAGATGAGGCAGACGGGGTTCGGACAGGTGGATTTGGATCAACAGGGCACTAAGATGAAGATTATCTTTGTACGTCATGGAGAGCCAGACTACCGTGAGTTAGAGGAGTGTTCCTACACTGGCTTTGGATTAGATTTGGCTCCTTTGTCTGAGAAAGGAAGTCGACAAGCTCAGGAACTTTGCCAAAATCCTTTGCTTGGCTCAGCTGATATACTGGTGTCTTCTGCAGTGACGCGAGCATTAGAAACGGCTTCTTATCTTACTTGTGCTACTGGCCTTCCTTTGAGAGTAGAACCCTTATTGCATGAATGGCAGGTTTACGAAAGTGGCATAGAGAATTTTGAAAAAGCACGTACTCTGTTTTTAGAAAACAAGGGGGAGTTGCTTCCTAATAGTCCTATTCAATATGAGACAGCTGAAGAGATGAAGGCCCGTTTTTTGCAAACTATGATAAAGTACCGAGACTACCAGACAGTGCTAGTTGTCGCTCATCGAATGCTCATGCGCCAATTTGTACCAGACGAGAAGATTGATTTTTGCCAAGTAATTGAGTGTGAGTTAGAGATATAGAAAGAGGTTTATTATCGCAAAGAAAAAAGCGACATTTGTGTGTCAAAATTGTGAATATAATTCACCTAAGTATCTAGGACGCTGTCCAAACTGTGGATCTTGGTCTTCTTTTGTTGAAGAAGTTGAGGTTGCAGAGGTCAAAAATGCGCGTGTGTCTTTGACAGGTGAAAAAACCAAGCCTATGAAACTGGCTGAAGTAACGTCTATCAATGTCAATAGAACCAAGACCGAGATGGAGGAATTTAACCGTGTACTTGGAGGCGGAGTGGTACCAGGGAGTCTCGTCCTTATCGGTGGGGATCCTGGAATCGGGAAATCAACGCTTCTTTTACAAGTTTCAACCCAGTTGTCTCAAGTGGGTACGGTTCTCTACGTCAGTGGTGAGGAGTCTGCCCAGCAAATCAAGCTACGAGCAGAGCGCTTGGGGGATATTGATAGCGAGTTTTATCTCTATGCAGAGACCAATATGCAGAGTGTTCGAGCTGAGGTAGAGCGCATCCAACCTGACTTTCTTATCATCGACTCCATTCAGACTATTATGTCTCCTGAAATTTCTGGAGTGCAAGGGTCAGTTTCTCAAGTGCGCGAAGTAACTGCTGAGCTCATGCAGCTGGCCAAGACTAATAACATTGCCATCTTTATCGTAGGGCATGTGACCAAGGAAGGTACTCTGGCTGGTCCTCGTATGTTGGAGCATATGGTAGATACAGTGCTTTACTTTGAAGGGGAACGCCACCATACCTTCCGTATCTTGCGAGCAGTCAAAAACCGTTTTGGCTCGACCAATGAGATTGGCATTTTTGAGATGCAATCAGGTGGCTTGGTTGAGGTGCTCAATCCGAGTCAAGTTTTCCTAGAAGAACGTTTGGATGGGGCCACTGGTTCATCAATCGTGGTAACTATGGAAGGGACACGTCCGATTTTGGCGGAGGTTCAAGCCTTGGTGACACCGACCATGTTTGGAAATGCCAAGCGTACGACGACAGGGCTTGACTTCAATCGTGCTAGTTTGATTATGGCTGTTTTGGAAAAACGTGCAGGGCTTCTCTTGCAAAATCAAGATGCCTATCTCAAATCTGCTGGTGGTGTCAAACTAGACGAGCCTGCTATTGACTTAGCTGTTGCAGTGGCTATTGCCTCTAGTTACAAGGACAAGCCAACCAATCCTCAAGAATGCTTTGTAGGAGAGTTAGGCTTGACTGGAGAGATTCGGCGTGTGAATCGTATCGAGCAGCGCATCAATGAAGCGGCAAAACTGGGCTTTACCAAGATTTATGTACCCAAGAATTCCTTGACAGGAATCACTCCACCCAAGGAAATTGAAGTCATTGGTGTGACAACGATTCAAGAAGTTTTGAAAAAGGTCTTTGCATAATTCGTGACAAATCCTCTTAAAAATGATAAGATAGGAGAAATATTTGATTATCAAATTTTTGAGGAGGGAATCGTGTCGTATTTTGAACAGTTTATGCAAGCCAATCAGGCTTATGTTGCCCTACATGGGCAGTTAAATCTACCACTTAAACCCAAAACCAGAGTAGCGATCGTGACCTGTATGGACTCACGTCTACACGTTGCGCAAGCTCTAGGTTTGGCCCTTGGGGATGCTCATATCTTGCGGAATGCGGGTGGTCGAGTAACTGAGGACATGATTCGTTCACTGGTGATTTCCCAGCAACAAATGGGGACAAGAGAAATCGTGGTGCTTCACCATACAGACTGTGGAGCTCAAACCTTTGAAAATGAAAGTTTTCATGAACATTTGAAACACGAGCTCGGAGTTGATGTATCTGATCAAGACTTTTTACCATTTCAGGATGTTGAAGAGAGCGTGAGAGAGGATATGCAATTGCTTCGAGAATCTCCACTGATTCCTGATGATGTGGTTATTTCAGGTGCTGTCTATGATGTGGATACAGGAAGTATGAGAGAAGTATACTAACTTTGTCTCGAAAAAATTTCATCCTAGCATAAAATCGATTGTTAAAATGTAGGATTTTTAGGTTTAATATAGCTAATATAAAATAGCATAAAACAAGGGTATAAATGTTTGCTCTTGTTTTATTTTTGATTGAAAAATAAAGGAAAAAGCGCTACAATGGTAGATGGAAAATGTTGTGTAAAAAACAAGTGATACATAAATACCGGAGGAAATCATGTCTTTTTCTGATTTAAAGCTGTTTGCCCTTTCTTCAAATAGAGAATTGGCAGAGCGTGTGGCGCAAGAGATTGGGATAGAGTTGGGGAAATCGACTGTTCGCCAATTTTCAGATGGGGAGATTCAGGTCAACATCGAAGAATCAATCCGTGGAAAACACGTCTTTATCCTACAATCAACGAGCTCACCTGTAAATGACAATCTGCTTGAAATTTTGATCATGGTAGATGCCTTGAAGCGGGCTAGTGCAGAATCTGTCAACGTTGTTATGCCTTACTATGGTTACGCACGTCAGGATAGAAAAGCGAGAGCGCGTGAGCCAATCACTGCAAAACTTGTGGCAAATATGCTAGAAGTGGCTGGTGTGGATCGTTTGTTGACGATTGATTTGCACGCTGCACAGATTCAGGGATTCTTTGATATTCCCGTAGATCACTTGATGGGTGCTCCATTGATTGCGGACTATTTTGAACGTCGTGGCATGGTTGGCACTGACTACGTGGTTGTCAGCCCAGACCATGGTGGGGTGACTCGTGCTCGTAAATTGGCAGAGTTTTTGAAAACTCCGATTGCGATTATTGACAAACGCCGTAGTGTAGACAAGATGAATACCAGTGAAGTGATGAACATCATTGGTAAGGTAGAAGGTAAGACTTGTATCTTGATTGACGATATGATCGATACAGCTGGGACTATTTGTCATGCGGCAGATGCTCTTGCTGAAGCAGGTGCTGTTGAAGTTTACGCAAGCTGTACGCACCCAGTTCTTTCGGGGCCAGCTATGGACAATATCCAAAAATCAGCTATTAAGAAATTGGTTGTTTTGGATACTATCTATCTACCAGAAGAGCGTTTGATTGATAAGATTGAACAAATTTCGATTGCTCATCTTCTGGGCGATGCTATTATTCGTATCCACGAAAAACGTCCTCTTTCTCCCCTATTTTGTATTGAGAAAAAGATTTAATCTTTCACTTGAAGTAGACAGAACTCCTAGCAGGTTTCTTTTCTTGCTAGGAGATTTTTATAGTCAAAATCTGCAAGCCCTTTCAAAATGTGCTATACTGAGAAAAAAGGAGGATTTCTATGAGTCAAGAATTTATCAATCCAAGTGATGGTGTGATCCGTCAGTATCTAGCAACCAGTAAAACGTTAGCGGTAGTGGGCTTGTCTGACCGTGAGGAAACAACTAGTAATCGAGTGACCAAGGAAATGCAGACTCGGGGCTATAAAATCATTCCAGTTAATCCCAAGGTTGCAGGTGGGGAAATCTTGGGAGAGAAGGCTTATGCGAGTCTAGCTGAGATTCCTTTTCCTGTGGATATTGTCAATGTATACCGACGGAGCGAGTTTTTACCAGATGTGGCGCGTGATTTTCTCAAGGCTGATGCCAAGATTTTCTGGGCACAACTGGGACTTGAAAGTCTGGAAGCGGAAGAAATCTTACGTGCTGGAGGATGCGACGACATCGTGATGAATCGTTGCATCAAAAGAGAACATACACGTTTAATTCTTGAACAATAAAAAGGTAGCCCATGGCTACCTTTTTATTTTATAAAGTACCAATCAATGCTTGCATGCCAAGACTGGTAAGGATGATGGCAATCCAGCAAAGGGCTCCGAGGACAATAGATTTACCACTAGATTTGACCATGGCGACTAGATTGGTTTTGAGACCGATGGCACTCATGGCCATGATAATGAGAAATTTGGAGAGTTGTTTGAGAGGGGTGAAGAAGCTACTAGACACGCCGAGAGAGGTGAGAAGAGTCGTTAAGAGAGAGGCTAGGATGAAATAAAGGATAAAAAGTGGGAAGACTTTTTTTAGTTGGAAATCTTGGCTGTTTTTTTGCTGGCGACTTTGCCAGTAGGAGAGAAAGAGAGTGATGGGGATAATAGCCAGAGTTCGTGTGAGTTTCACAATAGTTGCAGATTCGAGGGTATTGGTCTGATAAAGACTGTCCCAGGAGCTGGCGGTAGCCGTTACAGAAGAAGTATCATTAACCGCAGTTCCTGCAAAGAGGGCGAAGCCATCATTGGATAGGTGAAGCCAGGTTCCTAGAGTTGGAAAGATGAGCGCAGCCAAGATATTGAAGAAAAAGATAACGGAAATGGCTTGGGCAACTTCTTTTTCCTTGGCATGGATAACGGGTGCTGTCGCAGCAATGGCAGAGCCACCACAGATAGAAGACCCCACTCCAATCAAGGTAGCTAGTTTTGTGTCTAGCGCAAAGAAACGCTGGAAGAGGTAGGCGACGATTAAGGAAATCGAAATGGTGGAAAGGATGACAGGGAGTGAAGTTTGTCCGACTGCAAAGACTTGCGAGATATTGAGACCAAAACCAAGCAAGATGACGGCATACTGGAGCAATTTTTTTGAACTAAAGGTCAAACCTGCATCTAGTTGTTTGTAGGGTGAGAGCCAGGGATGGAGGAGCATTCCAGCAAAAATTGCAAAGACAGGTGCGCCCACGACGGGGAAAAATCCTCCCAGGAACCAAGATACGATAGAAATGAGAAGGCAGGCCAAGATTCCTGCTCCATTTTTTGATAAAAATGACATATAAACCTCCGAAAATAAGCACTTATTATTATAGTCCTGTCGAGAAGAAAAGTAAAACAGAAAGTGAAAAATGCGGATTTCAGATGGATTTTGCGGTCAGGGAGCTTTTGTAGTATAATAGTACTATGTTCTGTAAGCAAGGGGGATATCTATGGACTTAACCAAGCGCTTTAATAAACAGTTAGACAAGATTCAAGTTTCCTTGATTCGCCAGTTTGACCAGGCTATTTCGGAGATTCCTGGGGTCTTGCGTTTGACCTTGGGGGAACCTGATTTTACAACGCCAGATCATGTCAAGGAGGCAGCCAAGCGAGCCATTGACCAGAACCAATCCTACTATACAGGGATGAGCGGTTTGCTGACCTTGCGCCAGGCTGCTAGCGACTTTGTAAAAGAAAAGTACCAGCTAGATTATAATCCTGAAAATGAAATTTTAGTTACAATTGGGGCGACAGAGGCTTTATCTGTTACTTTGACGGCTATTTTGGAAGAGGGGGATAAGGTGCTCTTGCCAGCTCCTGCCTATCCAGGATATGAGCCGATTGTCAATCTAGTTGGGGCAGAGATTGTCGAGATTGATACAACTGAAAATGGTTTTGTCTTGACTCCTGAGATGTTGGAAAAGGCCATTTTGGAGCAAGGGGACAAGCTCAAAGCTGTCATTCTCAACTATCCAGCTAATCCGACAGGAATTACCTATAGTCGGGAGCAGTTGGAAGCCTTGGCAGCTGTTTTACGTAAATACGAGATTTTTGTGGTCTGTGATGAGGTTTACTCAGAATTGACCTATACAGGGGAAGCTCATGTGTCTCTGGGAACTATGCTGAGAGATCAGGCTATTATTATCAATGGCTTGTCTAAATCGCATGCTATGACAGGTTGGCGTTTAGGCTTTATCTTTGCTCCTGCAGCTTTCACAGCTCAGTTAATCAAGAGTCACCAATATTTGGTTACTGCCGCAAATACCATGGCGCAACATGCTGCGGTGGAGGCTTTGACCGCTGGTAAAAACGACGCAGAGCCTATGAAGAAGGAATACATCCAGCGTCGTGATTATATCATCGAAAAGATGACTGCTCTTGGTTTTGAGATTATCAAACCAGACGGTGCCTTCTATATCTTTGCTAAGATTCCAGCGGGCTACAATCAAGACTCCTTTGCTTTTCTGAAGGATTTTGCCTATAAGAAGGCCGTTGCCTTTATCCCTGGTGCAGCCTTTGGTCGCTACGGAGAAGGCTATATCCGCATTTCTTATGCAGCCAGCATGGAAACAATCAGGGAGGCCATGAAACGACTTGAGGAGTACATGAGAGAAGCATGATCCAGTCTATAACGAGTCAAGGTCTCGTACTCTACAATCGTAACTTTCGGGAGGATGATAAGCTAGTCAAAATCTTCACCGAGCAGGCGGGCAAGCGCATGTTTTTCGTCAAACACGCTGGTCAATCCAAACTAGCTCCGGTTATTCAGCCCTTGGTGTTGGCACGATTTCTCTTGCGTATCAATGATGACGGCCTTAGCTACATCGAGGACTACCATGAGGTGATGACCTTTCCCAAGATTAATAGTGATCTCTTTGTCATGGCCTATGCTACCTATGTGGCTGCCCTTGCAGATGCTAGTTTGCAGGATAATCAGCAGGATGCTCCCTTGTTTGCTTTCTTGAGGAAGACTCTGGAGTTGATGGAAGCAGGGATAGATTATCAGGTCTTAACCAATATTTTTGAAATTCAAATCTTGACTCGATTTGGAATCAGCCTTAATTTTAATGAGTGTGTCTTTTGCCATCGGGTCGGTCAGGCCTTTGACTTTTCTTTTAAATATGGAGCCTGCCTTTGCCCAGAGCATTATCATGAAGACGAGAAACGTTGTCATCTCAATCCCAATATCCCTTATCTGCTCAATCAATTTCAAGCCATTGACTTTGAGACCTTGGAGACCATTTCGCTTAAGGCAAAAATCAAGCAAGACTTGCGCAAGTTTATGGATCAACTCTACGAAGAGTACGTTGGGATTCACCTAAAATCAAAGAAATTTATTGATTCCCTAGCAGACTGGGGACAATTACTAAAAGAGGAAGATAAATGAAAAAAATCGCAGTAGATGCTATGGGGGGCGATTACGCACCTCAAGCCATCGTTGAGGGTGTCAATCAAGCCCTAGCTGACTTTTCAGATATTGAGATTCAACTCTACGGAGATGAAAGCAAGATCAAGCAATATCTAACGGCGACAGAGCGTGTCAGCATTATCCATACGGATGAGAAAATTAACTCAGACGATGAGCCGACAAAAGCTATCCGTAAGAAGAAAAATGCCAGCATGGTATTGGCAGCTAAGGCTGTTAAAGAGGGAGAAGCAGACGCTGTCCTCTCTGCTGGTAACACAGGTGCCTTGTTGGCTGCAGGATTCTTCATTGTGGGTCGTATCAAAAATATCGATCGTCCAGGACTCATGTCTACCTTACCGACCATTGATGGAAAAGGGTTTGATATGCTAGATCTCGGTGCCAATGCGGAAAATACAGCCCATCATCTGCACCAATACGCTGTCCTAGGTTCCTTCTATGCGAAAAATGTTCGTGGAATTTCGAAACCACGTGTTGGTTTGCTCAACAATGGAACAGAAAGCAGCAAGGGAGATCCGCTTCGAAAGGAAACATACGACTTGTTAGTAGCTGATCAAAGTTTGAACTTTGTCGGAAACGTGGAAGCGCGTGATCTGATGAATGGCGTTGCGGATGTTATCGTAACAGATGGTTTCACGGGAAACGCTGTTCTCAAATCCATCGAAGGTACAGCTTTGGGAATCATGGGCTTACTTAAAAATGCTATTACGGGTGGTGGCCTTCGAGCGAAGCTAGGTGCTCTACTTCTTAAGGATAGTCTTAAGGGGTTGAAGACACAGCTCAACTATTCAGATGTTGGAGGAGCAGTCTTGTTTGGCGTCAAGGCGCCAGTTGTAAAAACTCATGGCTCAAGTGATGCCAAGGCTGTGTACAGTACGATTCGTCAGATTCGTACCATGCTAGAAACAGACGTAGTTGCTCAGACTGCGCGTGAATTTTCAGGAGAATAAAAAAGATGACAGAAAAAGAAATTTTTGACCGTATTGTAACCATTATCCAAGAGCGACAGGGAGAAGACTTTGCCGTAACAGAGGCCTTAAGTTTGAAAGACGATCTAGATGCGGACTCAGTGGACTTGATGGAGTTTGTCTTGACACTAGAAGATGAATTTGGTATCGAAATCACTGATGAGGAAATCGACCAACTTCAAAGTGTAGCGGATGTAGTAGCGATTATTAAAGATAAAAAATAGCCAAAAGCAACATGCAAGTCATGTTGTTTTTTATTTGCGGAAAAAGAGAAACTTTTAGTAGAAATTGCGAATAAAGAGATGAGAAAGAAAAAGGAGGAACATTTATGTATGTGACTGGTTTTTATCCGTGGTTCATCAAGTGGTTTTTAAAATAAAAATGAATGAATTGTTTATTTTCGAATTGTTTTTCGAATAGATAGGTAAGGAAAAAGTGAAGGAGAGAAGAAAATGATTTCAGTAATTTACCCAATCTGGCTATTTAAGTGGCTTAGAGGTTAAAGATTAAATATATAGAAAAAATAAGGAGAAAAAAGATGACAAATTTTGACAACATGGAACAGAACTTTGTAGCTCTTACAGAAGAAGAGTTGACGGATGTGAATGGGGGGTCGGTTACCGCTGTAGTTGTAGGAGGTGTCTTACTAATTGGTGGTATTGCTTGGGGCTATTTTATGTAATAATAAGGAGAGAAAAAATGAATTTAAATAAATGGACAGAATTGACAGAAGAAGAATTGATGAATACAGAAGGTGGCTTAATTACCATAGCCATGATTGCTGGAGGAGTAGCAATTTTCCTTGGTGGTCGATTAATTGGTCAAGATTTAAAACGTAAATTTGGATAAAAGTAGAATTGTATGAAAAATCTAAAAAATGTAATGGGAGCAGTTCTAATTATTTTTGGAGTGCTTTGCATATTGGGAGATTTAAATGTAATCACCTTTAAAGTTGATCAGTATGTAGGCTCGGAATTATGGATTCCTATCCTTATTTTAATGATGAGTTACTTGGATTCAGCTAAAGACAAGGTTTAAAGAGAACTATTTTTAGTGTATGGCAACTGCTATTGAATAGTCATCTTTTAGTTATTATCAATGAAATAAGAACTAATTTAGGAATAGTAGGGATTTTGGTTGGAGTAGCTATTGGATTAGCCAGTATTATTTAAAAAGGAGAGAGAAAAATGAAAGAAATGGATAAAAAATTTGATATCATGACAGAAGAAGATTTGGCTCTTACTGAAGGAGGCTTCATTGTCACTACTTCCACAGCAATAGCTTGGGGTGTATTAGGAGTAGCTGCTTATATGTATGGGCGTTATCTAGGAAGTAGACGTTAATCTAAATATAGAAGGAAATTAACTATGAATCGTAACCTAAATCTCAATACATTGTTACCTAAGCTAGCCACTATACTTCCTTTGTTAGGAATAGGTCTTAATCTTACGCTTCATCTAATTCGTACAGGTTCGCTAGTATCTTTTGATTGGCAATGGAGTTTAATAGGTTTGATTGCTGCAGGCTATTTTGGTATTTTTTGTAAGGATTTGAAGAAAAATAATCAAAACTATAAAAGATCAATCTGAATGAAAAGGATTTTGTGCATGTAAATAGGAGTCTGCTATGAAAAAAATCTTATTAGGATTTGCTGAGGGGTATTTTGTCGTATCGATTATTCTTTATATCGCAACGTATTTGATTATGAAAAATCCGATCAATACTCTGTTTTATCCAGAAACCTATCCAATTCTGCTTGGTCTGTTTTATGTAGGATACAAGTACAAAACAAAAGAAAGTACGATTGGAAATTGATGAACCATCAGATCGGAGTTTGAGATGAAAGTTGTTCAATTACTACAAAAAGCTTGGTCAGAGTTTATTGTATTGTTTAGCTCTATAGCTTATCTAATGATTAGAATTGTGGCTGATGTAAACAAAATAAATCTACCTACGTGGTTTGAATGTTTTGATATACCTACGATTTCATTATTTTTGATGACATTTATCTCACTTTATAGAAGTAAAGAGAATATCATTTCAGAATAGTTTATTTCTGGACGTTCATTTTTTAACGGTTACTTTAAACAGGCAGAACTTTTGTTCTGCTTTTTTACATTTAAATGATAGTTTATGCTTTTTAAAGTGCGTTTTAGGTGCAAAAATAGTTTATTTAGGAATATTTTCCTGTTTTTATCCTTATTTGGTTAAAATAATCTTACAAAGTTTTTAAGAGATTGTTAGAAAAAGGAGAAGGATATGAAATTTAGGAAAAGGCACTATCGTCCTCAGGTGGACCAGATGGATTGTGGCGTGGCTTCCTTGGCTATGGTCTTTGGTTACTACGGTAGTTATTACTCCTTGGCTCATCTACGAGAGTTGGCAAAGACGACCATGGATGGGACGACCGCTTTGGGACTTGTAAAGGTGGCAGAGGAGATTGGATTTGAGACGCGGGCTATCAAGGCGGATATGACGCTCTTTGATTTGCCAGATTTGACCTTTCCTTTTGTGGCTCATGTGCTCAAGGAAGGGAAGTTGCTCCACTACTATGTGGTGATAGGTCAGGATAAAAAGCACATTCATATCGCTGATCCAGATCCTAGTATCAAGCTGACCAAGATTTCCCGTGAGCGATTTGCGCAAGAGTGGACAGGGGTTAGTATTTTTATGGCACCATCACCGGACTATAAACCTCATAAGGAGAAAAAACAGGGACTCCTATCCTTCTTGCCGATCTTACTCAAGCAGCGTGGCTTAATTACCAATATCGTCCTAGCGACACTCTTGGTGACCTTGATCAATATCGTGGGTTCCTACTATCTTCAGTCCATCATTGATAGTTACGTACCAGACCAGATGCGTTCGACCTTGGGCATTATCTCAATAGGACTAGTCATCGTCTATATTCTCCAGCAAATTTTGTCTTATGCCCAGGAATATCTTCTACTAATCCTTGGGCAACGCTTGTCGATTGACGTGATTTTGTCCTACATCAAGCATGTTTTTCACCTGCCGATGTCCTTTTTTGCGACACGCAGGACAGGAGAAATCGTTTCTCGTTTTACAGATGCCAATAGTATCATCGATGCGCTAGCTTCGACCATTCTGTCGATTTTCCTAGATGTGTCGACGATTTTGATTATCTCGCTTGTCTTGTTTTCACAAAATATGACGCTCTTTTTCATTAGTCTACTTGCGCTTCCCATCTATACAGTGATTATCTTTGCTTTTATGAAGCCGTTTGAAAAGATGAATCGAGATACCATGGAAGCCAATGCGGTTCTGTCTTCTTCTATCATCGAGGACATCAATGGTATTGAGACCATTAAGTCTTTGACCAGTGAAAGTTCGCGCTATCAAAAGATTGACAAGGAATTTGTGGCTTATCTGAAAAAATCTTTTACCTATAGTCGGGCAGAAAGCCAGCAAAAGGCGCTGAAAAAAGTTGCCCAGCTCCTGCTCAATGTTGCCGTTCTCTGGCTGGGAGCTATTCTTGTCATGGATGGGAAAATGAGTTTGGGCCAGCTGATTACCTATAATACTTTGCTTGTTTACTTTACCAATCCTTTGGAAAATATCATCAACCTACAAACCAAACTTCAGACAGCTCAGGTCGCCAATAACCGTCTTAACGAGGTTTATCTAGTAGCTTCGGAGTTTGAGGAGAAGAAAACGGTAGAAGATTTGAGCATGATGAAAGGGGATATGACCTTTAAACAAGTTCACTATAAGTATGGCTATGGGCGTGATGTCTTGTCGGATATCAATTTGACCATTCCGCAAGGGTCTAAGATGGCTTTTGTGGGGATTTCGGGATCCGGTAAGACGACTTTGGCCAAGATGATGGTTAATTTCTACGATCCAAGTCAGGGAGAGATTAGTCTGGGTGGTGTCAATCTCAATCAGATTGATAAAAAATCCTTGCGCCAGTACATCAACTACCTGCCTCAACAGCCCTATGTCTTTAACGGAACGATTTTGGAGAATCTTCTCCTTGGAGCTAAGGAGGGGACGACTCAGGAAGATATCTTACGAGCAGTCGAGTTGGCAGAGATTCGGGAGGATATTGAGCGCATGCCACTGAATTACCAGACAGAATTAACTTCGGATGGGGCTGGAATTTCTGGTGGGCAACGGCAGAGAATCGCTCTGGCGCGTGCTCTCTTGACGGATGCACCTGTCTTGATCTTGGACGAGGCGACTAGCAGTTTGGATATTTTGACAGAGAAGCGGATTGTCGATAATCTCATGGCTTTAGACAAGACCTTGATTTTCATCGCCCATCGTTTGACCATCGCTGAGCGAACAGAAAAGGTTGTTGTTCTGAATAAGGGCAAGATTGTTGAAGAGGGTACCCATGCAGACTTGCTTGCACAGGATGGCTTTTACGCCCATTTGGTAAATAGCTAGAAAGAGGAGAGGATGAAACCAGAATTTTTAGAAAGTGCGGAGTTTTATAATCGTCGTTACCATAATTTTTCCAGTCGGGTGATTTTACCTATGTCACTTCTGCTCATGTTTTTACTGGGATTTGCAGTTTTTGCAGAGAAGGAGATTAGTTTATCTACCAGAGCAACTGTCGAACCTAGTCGGATCATTGCCAACATCCAGTCGACTAGCAATCAACGCATTGTGGGCAACTATCTGGAAGAAAACAAGTTGGTCAAGCAAGGAGATCTGCTCGTTCAGTACCAGCAAGGGGCGGAGGCTGTCCAGGTTGAGGCATATGCCAGTCAATTGGAGATGCTAAAGGATCAAAAAAAGCAGTTGGGGTATTTGCAATCCAGTTTGAAAGAGGGGAGTGATCAATTCCCAGAGGCGGATAAGTTTGGTTATCAGGAGATGTTTCGAGACTATCTCAGCCAAGCTAGTAGTCTTAGGAGTAATGTTTCTCAGCAAAATGCCAGCATCTCTTCTCAAAATGCGGCAGCAAGTCAGAGCCAGGCCGAGATTGGCAATCTTATCAGTCAAACAGAGGATAAAATTCGAGACTACAAAACAGCAAAGTCAGCGATTGAAAAGGGAGATCAACTGGATAGTCAAAATGCAGCCTACTCTTTTTACCAGACCTATAAAAACCAAGGTGAAGAAAATCCGCAAGCTAAATCGCAAGTTATTGCGCAAGTGGATGCTCAAATTGCCCAGCTAGAGTCTAGTCTAGCTACGTATCGTGTACAGTATGCGGGTTCTGGAGCTCAGCAGGCCCACGCAACGGGATTGGATAGTCAACTGGAATCGCTCAAGTCTCAGCACTTAGTCAAAGTTGGCCAGGAATTAACTCTTCTAGATCAGAAAATTTTGGAGGCGGAATCGGGTAAGAAGGTACAGGGAGGTCTCCTAGATAAAGGGAAGATTACAGCAAGTGAGGATGGGGTGCTTCACCTTAATCCTGAAACCAGTGATTCTACCATGGTCGCAGAAGGAACCCTGCTAGCCCAACTCTATCCATCCCTGGAAAAAGAAGGGAAAACTAAACTCACAGCCTATCTCAGTTCAAAGGATGTTGCTAGAGTCAAGATTGGGGACTCTGTCCGTTATACTACGACTAATGATGCCAAGAATCAAATTTTCCTGGATTCTACGATTACAAGTATTGATGCGACAGCTACAAAGACTGAACAAGGAAATTTCTTTAAAATTGAGGCGGAGACCCATCTGACTTCTGAGCAGGCTGCAACACTTCGCTATGGTTTAGAAGGCCGCCTGCAGATGATTACGGGAAAGAAAAGCTATCTCCGTTATTTTTGGGATCAATTTTTGAATAAAGGGTAATATTCGTGTTTTTCAGAGGATAAATGATTTTAAAACTGTAGGAAGAGTTCATCTTGCAGTTTTTCTTTACGCTTAAAATAGGAAAACGTTATTTATTCGTAAAAACCTTGAATTTTTCATGCTTTTGTGGTAGAATGTGCTCAAGTAAAACGAAAGGCGAACTTTAAAATGTCAAAACAACTGATCTATTCGGGAAAAGCCAAGGATATCTATACAACTGAGGATGAAAATCTCATTATTTCAACTTACAAGGACCAGGCAACTGCCTTCAACGGTGTCAAGAAGGAGCAGATTGCGGGCAAGGGAGTGTTAAATAATCAGATTTCATCTTTTATTTTTGAGAAATTAAATGCGGCTGGTGTAGCGACTCACTTTGTGGAGAAACTTTCGGATACGGAACAACTCAATAAAAAGGTGGAGATTATTCCTTTGGAAGTTGTGCTCCGCAACTACACGGCTGGTTCCTTTTCAAAACGTTTTGGCGTAGAAGAAGGTATTGCATTTGAGACTCCAATTGTCGAATTTTACTATAAAAATGATGATTTGGATGATCCCTTTATCAATGACGAGCACGTGAAATTCCTACAGATTGCGGATGATCAGCAGATTGCCTACTTGAAGGAAGAAACCCGTCGTATCAATGAACTATTGAAAGCCTGGTTTGCTGAGATTGGCCTCAAATTGATTGACTTTAAGCTAGAGTTTGGTTTTGACAAAGATGGCAAGATTATCTTGGCAGACGAGTTTTCACCAGATAACTGCCGTTTGTGGGATGCAGATGGCAACCACATGGACAAGGATGTTTTCCGCCGTGGCTTGGGTGAATTGACGGACGTTTACGAGATTGTTTGGGAGAAATTGCAAGGTTTAAAATAGCACCTTCAAGGTCATTTGTGAACATTGCAAAAGCTGAAATAAAGGAATAAGAATTGATGGATAAACGTATTTTTGTTGAGAAAAAGGCTGATTTTCAGGTCAAGTCAGAGAGTTTGGTAAGGGAGCTCCAGCACAACTTGGGACTGTCAACTTTGAAAAGTATTCGCATTGTGCAAGTTTATGATGTCTTTGACTTGGTAGAGGACTTATTTGCACCTGCAGAGAAACACATCTTCTCTGAGCAGGTGACGGACCATGTCTTGGACGAAGCGGCCGTGCAAGCGGATCTTACCAACTATGCTTTCTTTGCCATTGAAAGTTTGCCAGGGCAATTTGACCAACGTGCAGCTTCTTCACAGGAAGCCTTGCTTTTGCTGGGAAGTTCAAGTGATGTAACAGTCAACACAGCCCAACTTTACTTGGTTAATAAAGATATTGATGCGACTGAGTTGGAAGCGGTCAAGAACTATTTGCTCAATCCAGTTGATTCTCGTTTCAAGGATATCACAACAGGGATTGCCAAGCAGGAATTTTCAGAGTCAGACAAGACCATTCCGAAATTGACTTTCTTTGAAAGCTATACAGCAGAAGACTTTGCGCGCTACAAGGCTGAACAAGGAATGGCTATGGAAGTGGATGATTTGCTCTTTATCCAAGACTATTTCAAGTCAATCGGGCGCGTGCCGACGGAAACAGAGCTCAAGGTTTTGGACACTTACTGGTCTGACCACTGCCGTCACACGACTTTTGAGACCGAGTTGAAACACATTGATTTCTCAGCTTCTAAATTCCAAAAGCAATTGCAGGCGACTTATGACAAGTATATTGCCATGCGTGAGGAACTAGGTCGGTCTGAAAAGCCACAAACCTTGATGGATATGGCGACTATTTTTGGTCGTTATGAGCGTGCCAATGGGCGTTTGGACGACATGGAAGTGTCTGATGAAATAAACGCCTGCTCAGTAGAAATCGAAGTGGACGTTGATGGTATCAAGGAACCATGGCTCCTCATGTTCAAGAATGAAACTCACAACCACCCAACGGAAATTGAACCATTTGGTGGGGCTGCTACCTGTATCGGTGGAGCCATTCGTGACCCATTGTCAGGGCGTTCCTACGTTTACCAAGCTATGCGTATCTCAGGCGCTGGTGATATTACAGCTCCGATTTCAGAAACGCGTGCTGGTAAATTGCCACAACAAGTCATTTCGAAAACAGCGGCTCACGGTTATTCTTCGTATGGTAACCAAATTGGTCTGGCGACGACTTACGTTCGTGAGTACTTCCACCCAGGCTTTGTAGCTAAACGTATGGAGCTAGGTGCAGTTGTCGGTGCTGCTCCCAAGGGCAATGTTGTCCGTGAAAAACCTGAAGCCGGTGACGTGATTATCTTGCTCGGTGGTAAAACTGGACGTGATGGTGTTGGTGGTGCAACGGGATCTTCTAAGGTTCAAACAGTTGAGTCTGTAGAGACTGCCGGTGCTGAGGTTCAAAAAGGGAATGCCATCGAAGAGCGCAAGATCCAACGCCTTTTCCGTAATGGCGATGTCACTCGTCTCATCAAGAAGTCCAATGACTTTGGTGCTGGTGGTGTCTGTGTGGCTATCGGTGAATTGGCAGATGGTCTTGAAATTGACCTTAACAAGGTTCCTCTGAAATACCAAGGCTTGAATGGTACAGAAATTGCTATCTCTGAATCTCAAGAACGGATGGCAGTTGTGGTGCGTCCTGAAGACGTAGATGCCTTCGTTGCAGAATGTAATAAAGAAAATATTGACGCTGTTGTCGTTGCAACAGTGACTGAAAAACCAAATCTTGTCATGCACTGGAATGGTGAAACGATTGTTGACTTGGAACGTCGTTTCCTTGATACCAACGGTGTGCGCGTAGTCGTTGATGCCAAGGTGGTAGACAAGGGTGTCAAACTTCCAGAAGAACGCACAACAAGCGTTGACACACTTGAAGCAGATACCCTTGCGGTTCTATCTGATCTCAACCATGCGAGTCAAAAAGGATTGCAAACTATCTTTGACTGTTCGGTCGGTCGTTCAACGGTCAATCACCCACTTGGTGGTCGCTACCAACTCACACCAACTGAGGCATCTGTGCAGAAATTGCCAGTTCAACACGGTGTAACTCACACTGCATCAGTCATGGCTCAAGGTTTTAACCCTTATGTAGCAGAATGGTCTCCATACCATGGCGCTGCCTATGCAGTAATCGAAGCGACTGCTCGTTTGGTGGCTGCTGGTGCAAACTGGTCCAAGGCTCGCTTCTCTTACCAAGAGTATTTCGAGAGGATGGACAAACAAGCTGAGCGTTTTGGTCAGCCAGTAGCGGCTCTTCTAGGCTCTATCGAAGCACAAATCCAGCTTGGCTTGCCATCTATCGGTGGGAAGGACTCCATGTCTGGTACTTTTGAAGAATTGACCGTACCACCAACCTTGGTCGCTTTTGGGGTGACGACAGCGGATAGCCGTAAGGTACTTTCTCCTGAGTTCAAGAATGTTGATGAAAACATCTACTACATCCCAGGTCAAGCCCTCTCTGCAGAGATTGATTTTGACTTGATTAAGAAAAATTTTGCTCAGTTTGAAGCCATCCTAGCTGACCACAAAGTAACATCTGCATCAGCTGTCAAATATGGTGGTGTGGTTGAAAGCTTGGCTCTTGCTACCTTTGGGAACCATATCGGTGCAGAGGTGAACTTGCCTGAACTTGAAAGTTCTTTGACAGCTCAATTGGGTGGATTTGTCTTCACATCTCCTGAAGAAATCACTGGAGTAGAGAAAATCGGTCAAACAAAAGCAAACTTTACACTCCTTGTCAACGGTGTGAAGCTAGATGGACACAAGCTTGACAGTGCCTTCCAAGGAAAATTAGAAGAAGTTTACCCTACTGAATTTGCTCAAGCTAAAGAACTGGCAGAAGTGCCAGCTGTCGCTTCTGACGCAGTCATCAAAGCCAAGGAAACCATTGAAAAACCAGTGGTTTACATCCCAGTCTTCCCAGGAACCAACTCTGAATATGACTCAGCTAAAGCCTTCGAAAAAGAAGGTGCAGAGGTTAACTTGGTGCCATTTGTGACTTTGAATGGAGAAGCCATTGTCAAGTCAGTTGAAACCATGGTTGACAATATCGGCAAGGCAAACATTCTCTTCTTTGCAGGTGGATTCTCAGCTGCGGATGAACCGGATGGATCAGCTAAGTTTATTGTCAATATCTTGCTCAATGAAAAAGTGCGTGCAGCCATTGATGGCTTTATCGCTCGTGGTGGCTTGATTATCGGTATCTGTAATGGGTTCCAGGCCTTGGTCAAATCAGGTCTTCTTCCATACGGAAACTTCGAGGATGCAAGCAGCACTAGTCCAACCCTCTTCTACAATGATGCCAACCAGCACGTAGCTAAGATGGTGGAAACGCGAATTGCCAATACCAACTCACCATGGTTGGCTGGAGTACAAGTGGGCGATATCCATGCCATCCCAGTATCGCACGGTGAAGGAAAGTTTGTCGTGACAGCTGAGGAATTCGCAGAGCTTCGTGACAATGGTCAAATCTTTACCCAATATGTTGATTTCGAGGGTAAACCAAGCATGGACTCTAAGTACAATCCAAATGGTTCTGTAAATGCCATCGAAGGAATTACTAGCAAGAATGGTCAAATCATCGGTAAGATGGGACACTCAGAACGTTATGAAGACGGTCTCTTCCAAAACATCCCAGGGAATAAAAACCAGCACCTGTTTGCGTCGGCTGTACGTTATTTCACAGGGAAATAAAAGGTATATAAAATGACATACGAAGTAAAATCTCTTAATGAAGAATGTGGTGTTTTCGGTATCTGGGGACATCCAGACGCTGCTAAATTGACCTATTTTGGTCTCCACAGTCTTCAGCACCGTGGTCAGGAGGGGGCAGGAATCCTCTCCAATGATCAGGGACAATTGAAGCGTCATCGTGATATGGGGCTTTTATCAGAAGTGTTCAGAAATCCAGCTAATTTGGATAAACTAACTGGAACGAGCGCGATTGGGCATGTGCGTTATGCGACGGCTGGCGAAGCTTCTGTTGATAACATCCAGCCCTTCCTCTTTCGCTTTCATGATATGCAGTTTGGACTTGCTCACAATGGAAACTTGACCAATGCAGAATCGCTCAAGAAAGAATTGGAACAAAGAGGAGCAATTTTCAGTTCAACTTCGGACTCGGAAATCTTGGCCCACCTCATTCGTCGGAGTCACAATCCCAACTTGATGGGCAAAATCAAAGAGGCGCTCAGCCTTGTCAAAGGTGGATTTGCTTATATCCTGCTGTTTGAGGACAAGTTGATTGCGGCTCTTGATCCTAATGGTTTTCGTCCACTTTCTATTGGGAAAATGGCAAACGGAGCGGTGGTCGTTTCGTCAGAAACCTGTGCTTTTGAAGTCATTGGTGCCGAGTGGATTCGTGATGTGAAACCAGGGGAAATTGTGATTGTGGATGACAATGGGATTCAGTATGATAGCTATACGAATGATACCCAGTTGGCGATTTGCTCTATGGAGTATATCTATTTTGCCCGTCCTGACTCTAATATCCATGGTGTTAATGTCCATACAGCTCGCAAACGTATGGGGGCTCAATTAGCGCGTGAGTTCAAGCACGAAGCAGATATTGTGGTCGGTGTGCCAAATTCCTCACTCAGCGCAGCTATGGGATTTGCAGAAGAATCTGGTCTGCCAAATGAAATGGGACTGATCAAAAACCAATACACGCAGCGTACCTTTATCCAACCAACTCAAGAATTGCGAGAGCAAGGAGTGCGGATGAAACTGTCTGCTGTTTCAGGCGTTGTCAAAGGCAAACGTGTGGTGATGATTGATGATTCCATTGTTCGTGGGACAACCTCTCGCCGTATCGTTCAGCTTTTGAAAGAAGCAGGTGCGTCTGAGGTTCACGTTGCCATTGGTAGTCCAGCGCTGGCTTATCCATGCTTCTACGGGATTGATATCCAGACGCGTCAGGAGCTGATTGCGGCCAATCATACAGTCGAAGAAACTCGTCAAATAATTGGTGCGGATAGCCTGACCTATCTTTCGATTGATGGCTTGATTGATTCGATTGGTATTGAAACAGATGCGCCGAATGGAGGTCTCTGTGTCGCTTACTTTGACGGCGATTATCCAACACCTCTTTATGACTATGAGGAAGACTATCGTAGAAGTTTGGAAGAAAAGACCAGTTTTTACAAATAGGCGGATGAAGGCTCTCCATTAAAGGAAAGGAAGAGGAAAAAAGATGACAAATAAAAATGCTTATGCGCCACGTCTCGCTACTGACTAAAAGCTAAAGCATTTGTCAGTAGACGCTTTGTCTTATGGGACCAAAGCTAGAGCCCTGACTAGTATTTTTAGATAAAATAATTGTTTATCTAAAAATACGTCGCAATCTTCTCAAAGAAAAGGAAAAATAAAATGGCAAATAAAAATGCGTATGCCCAGTCGGGTGTAGATGTTGAAGCGGGTTATGAAGTTGTTGAACGGATCAAAAAGCACGTGGCTCGTACGGAGCGTGCGGGTGTTATGGGAGCTCTTGGTGGCTTTGGTGGCATGTTTGACCTTTCAAAAACAGGTGTCAAAGAGCCAGTCTTGATTTCGGGGACAGATGGTGTCGGGACCAAGCTCATGTTGGCCATCAAGTATGATAAGCATGATACGATTGGGCAAGACTGTGTGGCCATGTGTGTCAACGATATTATCGCTGCAGGTGCGGAGCCCCTCTATTTCCTCGACTATGTCGCAACTGGTAAAAATGAACCAGCTAAACTAGAACAAGTCGTTGCTGGTGTGGCAGAAGGCTGTGTGCAGGCAGGTGCAGCCCTCATTGGTGGGGAAACAGCTGAAATGCCTGGTATGTATGGCGAAGATGACTACGATCTGGCTGGTTTTGCAGTCGGTGTGGCTGAAAAATCTCAAATCATTGACGGTTCAAAAGTGGCAGAAGGTGATGTTCTTCTCGGACTTGCGTCAAGTGGGATTCACTCGAATGGTTACTCACTCGTGCGCCGTGTTTTTGCCGACTACACGGGTGAGGAAGTCTTGCCAGAATTGGAAGGCAAGAAACTCAAGGAAGTCCTTCTTGAGCCGACTCGTATCTATGTCAAGGCTGTCTTGCCACTCATCAAAGAAGGATTGGTCAACGGTATTGCCCACATCACAGGTGGGGGTTTTATTGAAAATGTTCCTCGTATGTTTGCGGCTGACCTAGCTGCGGAAATTGAAGAAGACAAGGTTCCAGTGCTTCCGATTTTCAAAGCTCTTGAAAAATACGGTAAAATCAAGCATGAAGAAATGTTTGAAATCTTCAATATGGGTGTGGGACTCATGCTGGCAGTTAGCCCTGAAAATGTAGATCGTGTCAAGGAATTACTGGATGAACCAGTCTATGAAATTGGTCGCATCGTCAAGAAAGAAAACGAAAGTGTCATCATCAAATGAAAAAAATAGCGGTTTTTGCCTCTGGTAACGGCTCAAATTTTCAGGTGATTGCTGAAGAATTTCCGGTGGAGTTTGTCTTTTCAGACCATCGAGACGCCTATGTGCTCGAGCGTGCAGACAAGCTCGGCGTTCTGTCCTATGCTTTTGAACTCAAGGAGTTTGAGAACAAGGCGGACTACGAAGCAGCTCTTGTCGAGCTCTTGGAAGAACACCAGATTGACTTGGTTTGTCTCGCAGGCTATATGAAAATCGTTGGGCCAACTTTGCTCGCTGCTTACGAGGGTCGGATCATTAACATTCATCCTGCCTACCTGCCCGAATTTCCAGGAGCTCATGGGATTGAGGACGCTTGGAATGCTGGTGTTGCTGAGAGTGGCGTCACCATTCACTGGGTGGACTCAGGTGTGGACACAGGCAAGGTCATCAAACAAGTCCGTGTTCCACGTCTAGCTGATGATACCATCGAAAGCTTTGAAGCTCGGATTCATGAGGCAGAGTACAAGTTGTATCCAGAGGTTATTAGAGAATTGTTGGATAAGTAAATGAAAGGAAATAACATGACTAAACGCGCCTTAATCAGCGTCTCAGACAAAGCGGGCATTGTTGAATTTGCCCAAGAACTCAAAAAACTTGGTTGGGATATCATCTCGACAGGTGGGACAAAGGTTGCCCTTGATAATGCTGGGGTGGAGACCATTGCGATCGACGATGTGACTGGCTTCCCAGAAATGATGGACGGTCGCGTCAAGACTCTTCATCCAAATATCCACGGTGGTCTCCTTGCTCGTCGTGACTTGGATAGCCACCTTCAAGCGGCTAAGGACAATCAGATTGAGCTCATTGACCTTGTAGTGGTCAACCTCTATCCTTTCAAGGAAACGATTCTCAAACCAGATGTGACCTACGCTGACGCAGTTGAAAACATCGATATCGGTGGGCCATCCATGCTTCGTTCTGCAGCGAAGAACCACGCTAGCGTAACAGTTGTGGTAGACCCTGCTGATTATGCTGTTGTTCTTGACGAATTGGCAGCAAACGGCGAAACAAGTTATGAAACTCGCCAACGGTTGGCAGCGAAAGTATTCCGTCACACAGCGGCTTATGATGCCTTGATTGCAGAATACTTCACGGCACAAGTGGGTGAAAGCAAACCTGAAAAACTCACTCTGACTTATGACCTTAAACAAGCTATGCGTTACGGTGAAAATCCTCAACAAGATGCCGATTTCTATCAAAAAGCCTTGCCAACGGATTACTCCATTGCATCAGCGAAACAACTGAACGGTAAAGAATTGTCCTTCAATAATATTCGTGATGCGGATGCGGCCATCCGTATTATCCGTGATTTCAAAGATCGTCCAACCGTTGTGGCTCTCAAACACATGAACCCATGTGGAATTGGTCAAGCTGATGACATCGAAACTGCTTGGGACTATGCTTATGAGTCTGACCCAGTGTCTATCTTTGGTGGAATTGTCGTCCTTAACCGTGAGGTGGATGCTGCGACTGCTGAGAAGATGCACGGTGTATTCCTCGAGATCATCATCGCACCGAGCTATACGGATGAAGCGCTAGCCATTTTGACCAATAAAAAGAAAAACTTGCGCATCCTTGCCTTACCATTTGATGCTCAAGATGCTAGTGAAGTGGAAGCAGAGTACACAGGCGTGGTTGGTGGACTTCTTGTGCAAAACCAAGACGTGGTCAAGGAAAGCCCAGCTGACTGGCAAGTGGTGACCAAACGCCAGCCAACTGAGACAGAAGCGACTGCTCTTGAATTCGCTTGGAAAGCTATCAAGTATGTGAAATCAAACGGGATCATCGTGACGAATGACCACATGACACTTGGCGTTGGCCCAGGTCAAACCAACCGTGTGGCTTCAGTCCGTATCGTTATTGACCAAGCTAAAGACCGCCTTGATGGCGCTGTGCTTGCTTCGGATGCCTTCTTCCCATTCGCGGATAACGTGGAAGAAATTGCTAAAGCAGGTATCAAAGCCATCATCCAACCAGGTGGATCTGTCCGTGACCAAGAATCTATCGAAGCTGCTGACAAATACGGCTTGACTATGGTCTTCACAGGCGTGAGACATTTTAGACATTAAGAAGCAAAAGGGAAGAAAACAGTTTCTTTCCTTTTTTGGCTTAAAATACTAAGTGAAACAAGATTAAAACGAACGTTTGTGATATAATGTTATTAAATAATTCGCAAAAGAGGTTGAGAGATGAAGCTGTTAGTTGTCGGTTCGGGTGGTCGTGAACATGCGATTGCTAAGAAGTTGCTTGAATCAAAAGACGTTGAAAATGTCTTTGTAGCTCCTGGAAATGACGGGATGACTCTGGATGGTTTAGAATTGGTAAATATCTCTATTTCCGAACATTCTAAGTTAATTGAGTTTGCAAAGGCCAACGATATTGCTTGGACCTTCATCGGGCCAGATGATGCCCTTGCTGCTGGTATCGTGGATGATTTTAACAAAGCTGGGCTCAAGGCTTTTGGTCCGACTAGGGCTGCAGCGGAGCTGGAGTGGTCCAAGGATTTTGCTAAGGAAATCATGGTCAAATATGACGTCCCGACAGCAGCCTATGGCACATTTTCAGATTTCGAGGAGGCCAAGGCTTATATCGAGGAGAAAGGCGCTCCTATCGTTGTCAAGGCAGATGGTTTGGCACTTGGTAAAGGTGTTGTCGTAGCTGAAACGGTTGAGCAAGCGGTCGAAGCCGCTCACGAGATGCTCTTAGACAATAAATTTGGGGACTCTGGTGCGCGTGTGGTTATCGAGGAGTTTCTTGCAGGAGAGGAATTTTCACTTTTTGCCTTTGTCAATGGTGACAAGTTCTACATCATGCCAACGGCTCAGGATCACAAACGTGCCTACGATGGCGACAAGGGCCCTAACACTGGCGGGATGGGTGCCTATGCGCCAGTTCCTCACTTGCCACAGAGCGTGGTTGATACGGCGGTTGACACCATTGTCAAGCCAGTCCTTGAAGGGATGATCAAAGAAGGTCGTCCGTATCTGGGTGTCCTCTACGCGGGGCTTATTTTGACTGCTGGCGGTCCGAAGGTTATCGAGTTTAACGCTCGTTTTGGTGATCCCGAAACTCAGATTATCCTGCCTCGCTTGACATCTGACTTTGCGCAAAATATCACGGATATTCTCGATGGCAAGGAGCCAACCATTACCTGGACAGACAAGGGTGTGACTCTAGGTGTGGTTGTCGCATCCAAGGGCTACCCGCTAGATTATGCAAAGGGTGTCAAGTTGCCAGCCAAAGCTGATGGCGACATCATCACCTACTATGCAGGGGCTAAGTTTGTGGAAAATAGCAGAGCATTGCTTTCAAATGGCGGACGTGTCTATATGCTCGTCACCACAGCAGACACCGTCAAAGACGCCCAAGATACCATCTACCAAGAACTCTCCCAACAAAACACAGAAGGTCTCTTTTACCGAACAGATATCGGAAGCAAGGCCATAAAAGATTAACAGACATATTTGCCATGGCGAGCGAAAGCGAGCCACTATAGAATAATCGTCGCAGTAGTGGAACTCCTAGTAGCTTTGCTACTAGGAGCGGAAAACTGGAGACCTAGGCTCCAGTTTTAGTAATGGAACGCCACAAGCGTTCGCTTACGTCCGCACTACATTAGACGATTATTTAAAAGAAAAAGAAAAATTCACAAAATACGATAATGGTCGTTTGATTTGCGAGCATTAGCGAGCTAATATAGAGCAATCACCGCCGTTGTGAAAGAACGATTGGATGATAAGCCAATCGTTCAGGGAAATCGGAAGACCTTGGGCTTCCGATTTAGGCATGAGACACCTTTGGTGGCTGCTGCCGTCCCTCACAACTTAAGGTGATTGTTGAAAGGAAGAAAAAGGAGAATAAATGAAACCAGTAATTTCCATTATCATGGGCTCAAAATCCGACTGGGCAACCATGCAAAAAACAGCAGAAGTCCTAGACCGCTTCGGTGTAGTCTACGAAAAGAAAGTTGTTTCCGCTCACCGTACACCAGACCTCATGTTTAGACATGCGGAGGAAGCCCGTAGCCGTGGTATCAAGGTCATTATCGCAGGAGCTGGTGGTGCCGCCCATTTACCAGGTATGGTCGCAGCGAAAACAACCCTTCCTGTCATAGGGGTACCCGTCAAGTCGCGCGCTCTTAGTGGCGTGGACTCGCTCTACTCTATCGTACAGATGCCGGGTGGTGTACCTGTTGCGACAATGGCTATCGGTGAAGCAGGTGCGACAAATGCGGCCCTCTTTGCCCTCCGTCTCCTCTCAGTAGAGGATCAGGCTATCGCGAAAGCTTTGGCAGATTTCGCAGAAGAGCAAGGAAAAATCGCAGAGGAGTCTACAAATGAGCTCATCTAAAACAATCGGAATTATCGGTGGCGGTCAGTTGGGGCAGATGATGGCTATTTCTGCTATCTACATGGGGCACAAGGTTATCGCGCTGGATCCTGCAGCGGATTGCCCGGCCTCTCGTGTGGCGGAAATCATCGTGGCTCCTTATAATGATGTGGATGCCCTCCGTCAGTTGGCTGAGCGTTGCGATGTTCTCACCTATGAATTTGAAAATGTCGATGCTGACGGTTTGGATGCTGTCATCAAGGAAGGTCAGCTCCCTCAAGGGACAGATCTGCTCCGCATTTCGCAAAATCGTATCTTTGAAAAGGACTTTCTCTCAAACAAGGCACAAGTCACTGTGGCACCCTACAAGGTCGTGACTTCAAGTCAAGACTTGGCAGACATCGACCTATCGAAAAATTATGTCCTCAAGACTGCGACTGGTGGCTACGATGGGCATGGACAAAAGGTCATTCGCTCAGAAGCAGATTTGGAAGAAGCTTATGTACTAGCCGACTCAGCAGACTGCGTCTTGGAAGAATTCGTCAACTTTGACCTTGAGATTTCTGTCATCGTGTCTGGTAATGGCAAGGACGTGACGGTTTTCCCAGTTCAGGAAAATATCCATCGCAATAGCATCCTGTCCAAGACCATTGTCCCAGCCCGTATTTCAGAAAGCATAGCAGCAAAGGCCAAAGCCATGGCAGTACGAATCGCTGAACAGCTCAACCTATCTGGAACCCTTTGCGTGGAAATGTTTGCGACCGCTGATGATATCATTGTCAATGAAATTGCTCCACGCCCACATAACTCAGGGCACTACTCTATCGAAGCCTGTGACTTCTCGCAGTTTGATACCCATATCTTGGGCGTTCTCGGAGCACCATTACCAGCTGTCCACCTGCATGCACCAGCCGTCATGCTCAACGTACTCGGCCAACACGTTGAGGTCGCTGAAAAATATGTCACAGAAAATCCCAGCGCCCACCTCCACATGTATGGTAAAATAGAAGCGAAGCACAACCGTAAGATGGGACATGTGACTTTGTTTAGTGATGTACCGGATAGTGTAGTTGAGTTTGGTGAGGGGATTGATTTTTGAAATGGCAGAAGAATTTGATGAATTGCTAGATGATGAAATAACGACCGTAACACTGACTTATACGGACGATTTGATTGTTCCAGAGATTGCGGATAGAGAGGGGATTCATATTTTAGAGAGAGCTGGCAATCAGCTAGTCTTAGAATATTCTTGTTCCGTGAAGGAAGTTAAGGATTATCTGAGTAGTTACGGCCTGCCTAGACATCCTGAGAGAATTTCATTTGAATTTTCTATACATGAAGACTCAGAAAATGATAATCTTTAAAGCTAAATGGAAACCAGTTTATGATTCAAATTATTGTAAACGCTTTTGTGGAGGAAGGCAAAGAAATCGCCGTTGTAGAAGTGCTTTTTACCAGCGCTGACCATGAAAAAGTAAAAGCCAAATATCAGGAATTAAAGATTCAATATCCAGACAATTATCTGGCTATCTATGATTCGCCATTGGGTGCAGATCTAAGTAGCTTGCCACACTATCCGTCGGTTGTGATAAGCAAGGAGGAGTTTAATTAGCCTATGAAAACTATTGGTCTGATTGGTGGTATGAGTTGGGAAAGCACCACATCTTACTACCAAATCATCAACGAAACCATCAAAAAAGAGCTGGGTGGCTTGCATTCAGCTAAGATTCTACTTTACAGTGTTGATTTTGCAGAGATTGAGCATTATCAAGCAGTCGGGGACTGGGAGAAAAGCGGTCAACTGTTGGCAGATGTTGCTCATCGCTTGGAGCAAGCTGGTGCAGATTTCATTGTTATTTGCACCAACACTATGCACAAGGTTGCTCCGCAGATACAAGAAAAGATTACGATTCCAATCTTGCATATTGCGCAGGCAACTGCGCAGGCCTTGTTGGCTGACGGTATTCAAAAAGTCGGTCTCCTAGGGACCAAGTACACCATGACTCAAGATTTTTACAAGGAAAAATTAATAGAGTCTGGGTTAGAAGTGCTGATTCCAGACCAAGCTGGTATTACAGAGGTCAATCGAATCATTTATGACGAACTCTGCCTAGGGAACATCAAAGAAAGCTCAAAACAGGCTTATCTTACCATTATAGATGATTTGAAAAAAGCAGGCGTTGAAGCTGTTATTTTGGGTTGTACCGAGATTGGTCTCCTCGTCAAGCAATCCGATACTGACCTGCCTCTCTATGACACAACAGTGATTCATGCAGAGAAAGCAGCGGAGTGGGCGGTGAATAAAAGATTATAGAAGACAAGCACAACCGTAGGGTAGGGCATATAACTTTGTTTAGTGATGCGCTAAATAGTGTGGTAGAATTAGGGGAAGGGATTGATTTTTAGAAATTAATATGCAATTTGAGGTAGAGTTATTAACTAAAAATATTAACATTGCTAAACTTGATGAATTATTTCTTAGCTCAAAAATAATTAGTATTACTTCTTATAGTCAAGTTGAAGTTGGTGATAAGTATATAGAAGGGCATTTAGCTAAATATAAGTGTGCTTTCAAAGATGACGATTTTACAATAAATACCTATCAATTTCGAAGGGGGCTAGTTAAAATTATACTTAGCTATGAATACAGCAAATCTAAATTGAATTCAGCTAAAAAGTTCGGAGATTTCCTTTCAAAATTTAGAGAATTTTTAGGAAAAAATCGTTTGAAATATTCAATTCTATCTAATAGTTTATCTATGTATTTTTCGAATAGGCTTTATCCTAAATTTCAAACATATGAATCGTTATTACGAAAAATTTTTGTATTAGCTTTGTCTCAACTCGAGGATGAGGATATTATAAGGATTGTTAAGGAACAGACTAATGATAAATTAGATTTATCAAAAATTCATACAATTGAACAAATTGAAAGGTTGCAAATAGCTGAACTACATTCGTTGATATTTGAAATAAATATAAATCCAGTTCGTGACTTAACTATTCATTTTAAAGATTTTCAAAATAAGAATGAATATATTCTGAAAGAAATGATAAGAAATTTGTTTCCAATCACTATATGGGAAAAACATTTTACACCATTCACTAATAGTGAAGAAGTTGATGTACTCAAAAATAACTACGATAGAATAAGAGAGTACAGAAATGATGTTATGCATTTTCACACACTAACCTATAGGCGTTACAAAAAAATAGATTTGTTATTGTCAGATGTAATTAAAGAATTAGAAGAGCTTGAATATAGTATGCTCGAGAAATGGGATTTTGAAGCAACTAGAAAACTTACAAATGATATTTTTGATCCAGAGTTTCTGGCTAGCTTATCATCTTTATCTAAAACAGTATCAGAAGTAATAAGACCAGCAATGGATAGGTTTTATGCTAACAATCTTGCTTTTAATAATGCGGTCAAATCTATGATGGAAGTGTTCCATAATATTCAAATACCTAAAATAGATTCTGGAATATTAAAGTCTATTCAAGGGCTATCTGATACTATTAGGCATTTAGATTTACCAAGCCCACTTAATGAACCTGATAGTGAAGAGAAGGATGAATAATAGGTCTATCAATTTTGAAGCACAAAATTTAAGATTAGAAGTAAATGTAAGAAATTCAAAGAAAATGCTGAAAAAAGAGAAAGTTTCTGAGGAACTGAGTTCAGGATGAAGGCATTTTTCTTTTGATAAAATAGAAATAAAGGAACAAGCGCCCGCCTCCATTTGTATGGTAAAATAGAAGCGAAGCACAACCGCAAAATGGGACATGTGACTTTGTTTAGTGAAATGATGTATGATATGTAAGAGTCCAGAAAGGAATTAAATGCCGATAAAATATTTTGAAGTAAAAAAATTTTTGAGAAGTAAGATAAGCTTGATTGATTCTATTACAAATAAATTCTTCAAGTATATATTATTGTATGGAATGTTGGTTTTACTTTTTTTAATTGTAAACGGTGAACTGGATGAAAATAATATAGTAGCACTTCCTTTTTTAGTACTTTTGGGAGTGTTTTACCGAATGATAATTCTTTTTGAGAGATCTGATATAAAAAACTTAGCGATATATATTAAAAAGAGTCAATTATTAGATGACGATTCAAAAAAATTATTGATTGGTGATATAGAATCTTCATTAAAGAAGATAGCGAATTTTGCAAATTGGAGTTGTGGTGTTTTAGCTACCATTTCGATTTTTGTAAGTACAACATATATTACTCTTCTTAAAGATATTATTACTAGAGAAAAACTTTTAGAGTTACTATGGATAGGTAATGAAAATAGTATAGAAAATAGTTTTATTGGTTAGATAATACTACTGATAATATTGGTTTTATTAGGATATTACCTCTCTATTCAAGCTTTTACTTATGATAAGAGATTTGTAATTATGGTGTTAAAAAGTAGTCTTTATATAAATGAAGATGACATAATTATCGAAGGTTTTTGGAAGAAGTTGATGTTAAATATAAAGTATTTAGGACTGTAAGTTTAAATAGTAACAACCACTCCAAATAGAGATGGTAATAAAAAATTAAAGGATTATCTATAAATGTTAGAGAAATTTTCTAAATATAAGTTGTCAATTATATATATATTAAAAAAAACAAATGTGATATTATTTGACTTTGTTTTTATAATTTTATTATGTATTATTACAAATAATAAATTGCTATATACACTTCTTGCTTTCGCTATTTTAAATATATATATAAATTACTATTTTGATATTAATACACTTGCCAAAAAAATAGTAATATCTTCAAAATTTAAGGAAGAATTTAATGAAAATTATTTTGACTTATATTGGCGGTTTAATAAGTTACAAGTTCAATTATTTGCAAACTGTACTTTGAGTATGATATCCCTAATTCAATTTGTATCAGTTACTTCAATTTTTTTAAGAGGGATAGTAGGTTTAATATTCCTTGTGATAGGTGCTATTTTAAGCGGTATAGTTTTTTCGATTTCAATTAATTCGATGACTCTGTTACGTCTAACAAGTAAAAAACAACAAAATTATACTTCATATACTAAGGAAGAAATGGATATTTTAAATAATTTAAGATGAAAATATTTATTAAGGAGAAACAACCATGATCAACCGTTACTCTCGCCCTGAGATGGCGAACATTTGGAGTGAAGAAAATAAATACCGTGCTTGGCTTGAGGTGGAAATCTTGGCTGACGAGGCATGGGCTGAGTTGGGGGAAATCCCTAAGGAAGATGTGGCTTTGATCCGCGAGAAGGCGGACTTCGATATCGACCGGATTTTGGAGATTGAGCAGGAGACACGCCATGATGTGGTGGCCTTCACGCGTGCGGTTTCTGAGACGCTTGGCGAAGAGCGCAAGTGGGTCCACTATGGGTTGACCTCTACCGACGTGGTGGATACTGCCTATGGTTACCTTTACAAGCAAGCCAACGACATCATTCGTCGTGACCTTGAAAACTTCACCAACATCATCGCTGATAAGGCTAAGGAGCACAAGTTCACCATCATGATGGGGCGTACCCACGGTGTGCACGCTGAGCCTACAACCTTTGGTCTTAAATTGGCGACTTGGTACAGCGAAATGAAGCGTAACATCAAGCGTTTCGAGCATGCAGCTGCTGGTGTGGAAGCCGGTAAAATCTCTGGTGCGGTCGGGAACTTTGCCAACATCCCACCATTCGTTGAGCAATACGTCTGCGACAAATTGGGTATCCGTGCTCAAGAAATCTCTACACAGGTGCTTCCTCGTGACCTTCACGCTGAGTACTTTGCGGTTCTTGCTAGTATCGCGACTTCAATCGAACGTATGGCGACTGAGATTCGTGGCTTGCAAAAATCTGAACAACGCGAAGTAGAAGAATTCTTTGCCAAAGGGCAAAAAGGCTCTTCAGCAATGCCTCACAAACGCAACCCTATCGGTTCTGAGAACATGACAGGTCTGGCGCGTGTTATTCGTGGTCACATGGTAACAGCTTATGAAAACGTAGCCCTCTGGCACGAACGTGATATCTCTCACTCATCAGCTGAGCGTATCATCACACCAGATACGACCATTTTGATCGACTACATGCTCAACCGTTTTGGAAATATCGTCAAGAACTTGACGGTCTTCCCAGAAAACATGATCCGCAACATGAACTCGACTTTTGGTCTTATCTTTAGCCAACGTGCTATGTTGACTTTGATTGAAAAAGGCATGACCCGTGAGCAAGCCTATGACTTGGTGCAACCCAAAACAGCCTACTCTTGGGATAATCAAGTAGACTTCAAACCGCTTCTCGAAGCAGATCCAGAGGTAACTTCTCGCCTCACTCAAGAAGAAATCGATGAAATCTTCAACCCAGTTTATTACACCAAACGAGTGGATGATATCTTTGAACGTCTTGGATTAGGAGAGTAGATAATGAATGTAGATAATATACTAAGTTGGTTTGCTAATATAATTAAAACAACGCCAGATGGAGTAATTCAGGGCTTAATTGCAAGTGGAGCATTCTTTATTTTAAACAAAGTATTGAAGAAACTACCGATGATAGGTCCAAGGTTTTCTGAATGGAGTAATAAACTATCAAACTTTTTTAATAAGAACTCACTAGAAGTTTCAGAAAATACAATAATAATTCCAACGCCTAGGTATAAACCAGGATTGGATTTTAAAATAAGAAAGAAACCTAAGCAAGATCAAACTAATAAAAATATGAGTAATGATGATTTTTGGGGAATTATTATTTTATCGTTAATTGTTATTGTTCTTATAATTTCTATATTTTTGAGATATATAAATGAGATTTCACTAGTTTTAAAATGGTACGGTCTAGTTCCTCTAATTTCCTCAATCGTAATTTTATTCATTGTTGCGATTAGTGGCCGTGTTCAAAAATCTACATTAATTTATCTTTTTTATTCAATCCCTATATCCATACTTACTATTTATTATGGAATTAATCTACTAACAATTTCTGAAGGAATGTCAGCAACTGTGACAGATAGCAGATTTATTAGCAGTATATATATAATATTTGGTTTATTGATTGCGGTTGCACAACAATTTATAGCATATTCTATGATGTTTAGGAACTTGTTAATTCATTTTGCAAGAAAAATAAAAGTTTCTGAGTTTATAAAAAGGACTATATATAATTCATCTTTTTTGGAGTCGCAAATTTTTTTAATTATAATGATTATTGTTTTCTCAGTGCTATCTTACTTGATGACTTCGGGTATGTTGATTTCGTGGATTCAAAATTATTCAAAATAAGATGATAGGAGTTTAATAATTTAAAAAATCATCTTCAGCCAACGTGCTATGTTGACTTTGATTGAAAAAGGCATGACCCGTGAGCAAGCCTATGATTTGGTGCAACCAAAAACAGCCTACTCTTGGGACAACCAAGTAGACTTTAAACCACTTCTTGAAGCAGATCCAGAAGTCACTTCCCGCTTAACACAAGAGGAGATTGACGAAATATTCAACCCTGCATACTACACCAAACGAGTGGATGATATCTTTGAACGTATCGGACTTGGTGACTAATCCTAACAATAAAAAGCGAGATTCAATCTCGCTTTTTTGTATTCTTGTCGAAGGGGTTTAATCTTCTTTTCTCTTAGTGAGTCCGTAGGCTGCCAGTGTGGCTATGAGTCCTGCTGCGACCAAGCCTGCAGAGTCTTGACTTCCTGTTGCAGGGAGTTGTTTTTCTTCTACTTTGCTAGTAGTTGTTTCAGCTTGCTCAGCTTTCTCAACGGCAGTTCCGACTTCGACCACCTGAGCGACCGCTTCCTGCGATACCGCACTATTGACAAGGGTTCTTTCTTCCTTGCCGTCAGCAGTAGTGCTGACAGAGTAGAAAATCGTACGACGACCATTTACACCAGTAACGATGACTTGCGTTTGTCCGAGTGGTAATTGCGGATTTTCACGTGTCACGGTAGTGAACGGAATCTCTTCCTCTTGGATGTCCAGTCTTGGTTTCGCTTCGGCAGCTGGAGCAAGGCCACTTTCATCCCCTTTGTGCGTGATAGGGGCGCCGATTTCAACCACTTGGGTCACAGGTTCTTTGGTTACTTGGCTATCTAGAACCGTTTCTGTTTGTTTCCCATTTTCAGTAAGGACAGAGATGTAATGAGTGCGTTCGCCCTCTACACCAGGTGTGATGATCTTTTCCTGACCAGCTGGGAGGTTCGGATTTTCCTTCTTGATAACTTCAAATGGAATCTTTTCTGCTCTTGTGATGAGTTCCGGTTTGGTTTCGACATTGGCAGCTAGTTCGTTTTCATCGAGGCTTCCTGAGTGGGTTGCTGCTGGTTTAAGGCCTAGGCGGGCTGCCTTGAGTTTGGCTACGAGAGCGTCTAACTCGGCTTGTTTGCTACGGTTGAGGTTGTAGTTAATAGCCTCTTTAGCTGCATTTAGGGCATCCAAGCTTTCCTTGCTGTATCCATCCAAGTTTGCAGGGATTTGAGCAAGTTCCTCACGGAGTGCGTTGTAGTTAGCGCGGAAGTAGTCTTTATTGTGGTCTGCAAAGGCAGTCATGAGTTCAAAGATTTCTTCTTCCTTGTACTCAGCACTTGGTTTGTCTGCCCAGATAGCAAGCATGCTTCCGACGGTTGGAAGGTCTACTTCTGGATATTTGGTAGATGCAAGCTGGTTGAATGGCACTTTACCAGAGTTTTCAAGTGCTTTTGATAGTGGGTAGGCTTCATCTGGTTTGTGATTACCTAAAACATAGTACCAGTCTCCGTTGGTGTTGAGGAGTTTATAGCCTTTGCTTGCTAGGTACTGAGGCGTTGCAAGGTTGTAACCCCACCATCCTTTAGACCAGTAAGAGATGATGACATCCTTGTCAAACTCAACATCATCCTTGTCTTCATAGTAGAAACCATCGTTGAAGGCCATTGGTTGAAGGCCTCTTTCTTTGGCCATGGCAGCAAGGGTGTTAGAGTACTCAGCAAACTTGCCATAGAGTCCATACCATTTGAGGTAGTACCAGCCTTGAGCGTTGGTGGCATCATTGGCATATTCGTCTGTACCGTAGTTGAAGATCTTTGTCTTGCCTGCAAAGAAGTCCATGTACTTGCCGATGAGGGCTTTGACAAAGTTCATGGCCTCTTCGTTTTCAAGGTCCATGGTTGTTTTGGAGACTTTATCAAAATTAGCTTGAGGGTTTGCGATACCTAATTTTTCCATAGCGACAAGCATGGCATCCATGTGACCTGGGCTGTTGATCGCTGGGATGAGTCCAACACCTTTTGATTTTGCGTACTCGATCAATTCAGTGATTTCAGCCTGGCTAAGAGTGGTTCCGTTTGGATCATCGTAGTAAGCTTTTGTTCCTTCGATGATGGCCTTTTTGACATCATCACTTGCATAAGTTTTTCCGTTAGCTGTGATGGTCATGTCATCAAGGAGGAAGCGAAGTCCATCGTTTCCTAGGAGAAGATGCACATCAGAGTAGCCGAGCTCGCTCGCCTTGTCTACGATACGTTTGAGTTGGTCGAGCGTGAAGTACTTACGTCCAGCATCGATGGAGATTACCTTGTTCTTGGCAAGTTTTTCAACTTCACGTTTCGCGTCTTCTTCTTTTTGAGCCTCTGGTGTGAAGGTCAAATTGCTTACAGCTTCTTGGAGTTTCGCGATTGCTTGGTCAATGGTGTCTTGTTGGGCACGGCTGAGGTTGTTATCGAGTGAGCGAATGGCTTTTTCAGCTTCTTTTACAGCTGTGACACTTTCTGCAGTATAGCGGTTAAGGTCTGTTGGTACTTCTTTCAGAGCTTGCTCAGCAGACTCATAGTCAGCTGCGAAGTATTCAGCATTGGCATTTGCGAAGCTTCGCATGAGTTTGAAGAGGCGTGATGGTGAATAGCGTGCAGATGGAGTGTCAGCCCAAGCAGCTACCATACCACCGATGAATGGAATAGTTGCTCCGTCGGATTTTGGTACCGAAGTGATTGGAGTGTTCTTGATACCATTGAGTCCTTGGTCAAGGTTATACCAGCCTTGACCGTCGGCATTTCGTCCGAGAACATAGTACCAAGCATCGTTGGTATTAAGGATTTGGTGGCCTTTTTCAACTAGAAGTTTAGAAGAAGCGACGTCGTATCCGCCCCATCCACCAGTCCACATAGAAACGATGATGTCTTTGTCAAAGGTTCCAAAGCTAGTGTCGCTATTGTAGTAGATACCATCGTTAAAGGCCATTGGTTTGAGGCCGTGAGATTTGACGATGCGAGCAAGGTCATTGGCGTAGGCGATAAATTTATCATAACCCTTATCCGGGAATCCATCTTCTGGATACCATTTATAGGCCTGAAGAACGCTCCAGCCTTTGGCGTTTGTAGCATCATTGGCGTACTCGTCTAGTCCGATATTGAAGATGTCAGTTTTGCCAGCGAAGTAAGCAGCATACTTGTCGATCAGAGCTTTGGTAAATGCAACAGCCTCCTTGTTATCAAGGTCAACGGTACGAGCGGATTCCTTACCAAAGTAGTTGAAGTTCGGTTTTTGGATGCCTAGTTCTTTCATGGCATGCAAAATCGCATCCATGTGACCAGGGCTGTTTACAGTTGGGATGAGACCAATGCCTTTGTTTTTAGCGTAGTTGATCAAGTCCGTCATCTGACTCTCTGTTAAATGGTTGCCGTTTGGATCTTTGTAGTAGGCATCGGTTCCGTTTTCAAGTGCACGTTTGACATCGTCACTTGCATAGGTTTTGCCATTGGCTGTGATCGTCATGTCGTCCAACATAAAACGCATGCCGTCATTTCCAACTAGTAGATGAAGATCAGTATAACCGTAGTGTTTGGCTTTGTCGATGATTTCTTTGAGTTGGTCTGGAGAGAAGTACTTGCGTCCAGCGTCGATTGAGATCATTTTTCTTTTTGCCAGTTTTTCATTTACCTGAGGTGCTCGTTCCGTACTAGGAGTGGTTACTGCAGGTGTGACGGCTTCATTTTTCTTTTCTGAAGGAGTACTTTCGGCAGGAGTTTCAGCTGGGGCAGGGCTTTCTTTCTCGGCAGTAGGAGTTGGAGTAGCATTTTCTGTCACAACTGGTGCGCTTGACTCTTCTGTTTTTGGAGCAACTGTTCGAGGAACCTCCTGGTCTTCTTTGACCTCCTCTTTTACAGGCTTGTCAGCCTTTTCTTCCAGTTTTTCTGGAACCTTAGAGTCTACAGCTTCTTTGACTGCTTGTGGACTCTCCTGAATCGTTTGGACAGTTTTTTCAGCTGTTGGAGCTGGAGTAATCCCGTCGGCAGATACGACTTGGGCGCTAAAAGCAAATCCTATAAGTACAGAAGCTGCCCCAACCGCGTATTTTCGGATGGAGAAGCGCTGTTTCTTTTCTAGTTTCATGACAAAACCTCCTTGTTATTATCACATATGATAGCGTTTACATAAAACCAATTTTATTTTATTATCTAAGGAGTAAAATGTCAAGTGGGTTTATATAAGAACTATAATAAATAGAGGAAATCATAAGATTTAGGAGAAATTTGCTAATAAGGGATAAAACCGAGGAAAAACCAAACGAAATTTTACCTTGTTTTTAGTAAAAATGCTACTAATTAAATAAGAGACCTTCATAGCGTTTTCACAACTTCTTTCTCGTGCTATAATGAATAGAGAAAAAGCCTGAGCTAGGCTCAGGCTTTTTCTTAATGACCTCGGTTACATGAGATGAATTTGATTTTGTAGTAGTCTGCTCGCTTATAAGTTTCACTATAGGCAAGGACTTGGCCAGTGGCCTCAAGTTTTGTAGTCTTCGTTTGGAAGACAGTTGGGAATTGTGTATCGATTCCGAGTACAGAAGCAGCATGCTCTGGTGTTGGGAATGCGATTTCGTTGATTTCCTCAAAATGTTCATCACTCATGTGAATGCGGTAATCCAATTTGAAACGTGTATAGATAGAGCTATAATAGTCAAGATTTGGATAGTTGGCATTGATGTATTGCTCAGGAATATAAGATGTGTGGTAGATGTATGTCACGTCGTTTGTCTGACGAATACGTTCAATCTTATAGTAGAATTGATCTCCACGTAGTCCAAGTTTATCTAAATATTCAAGTTTGTTTCCGCGCTCGATAGAAAGGACAGTAACTTTATCGTCTTTTGTTTCAAAGATTTCGACATCTGAAAACTCAACGAGTTTGTGCTTGCGGGCACGTGAAACGAAAGTACCTTTACCTTGTTGGCGGACAATGTAGCCGTCTTTAGCAAGGTCGTTCAAGGCACGAACAACTGTGATTGAACTCACATCGTACATCGCGATCAATTCGGCTTCTGTATAAAATTTATCTCCACTTGCAAATTGACCAGAGATGATTTTATTTTTTAATTCATCTTTAATATATTGGTATTTAGGAATAGCCATAAATTTCACCTCGATTCTCTTTCTCCAATTTTGATTTTACCACAAATATAGAGAAAAGAGTAGTATTAAGGTCAAAAAATTAAAATAATAGACTAAAAATGTTATTTTACATGTAAAAAAATTCATTTGATGTTCTTGTGAATTATCATACATAAAAAGATCGTTTTCATGCTATTTTTAGATAATTTCGGTAAACGGTAAGTAAAAAAATAGAAAAATTTTAAATAATTTTCTAAAACCTATTGACAAATGCAAAAGATTTGATTATAGTTAATATTATAATAAATGAAAGCGCAAACTTAATTCGTCAGAGGTAATAACATGACCAGATTTAAAATTGAGGACGATTTCTATTTAGACGGAAAACCGTTCAAGATTTTGTCCGGCGCCATTCATTATTTTAGGATTCCAGCAGAGGATTGGTATCATTCTCTCTATAACTTAAAGGCGCTTGGCTTTAATACAGTCGAGACCTATGTGGCTTGGAATTTACACGAACCTGTTGAAGGGGAGTTTGATTTTGAAGGTGCCAGAAATTTGGAGAGATTTCTTCAAATTGCACAAGATCTAGGTCTCTATGCCATTGTACGCCCGTCTCCATTTATCTGTGCGGAATGGGAATTTGGTGGCTTGCCGGCTTGGCTCTTGACAAAGGACATGCGAATTCGCTCGTCCGACCCGGCCTACATCGAGGCTGTTGCTCGCTATTATGACCAATTATTGCCAAGGCTTGTGCCTCGCTTGTTGGATAATGGTGGAAACATTCTTATGATGCAAGTCGAAAATGAATATGGCTCTTATGGAGAAGATAAGTCTTATCTACGAGCAATTCGAAAATTGATGGAAGACCGAGGGATTGATTGCCCACTCTTTACTTCAGATGGCCCATGGAGGGCTACTCTGAAAGCCGGAACCTTGATCGAAGACGACCTCTTTGTGACAGGAAACTTCGGCTCTAAAGCTCCGTACAACTTTTCACAGATGCAGGAATTCTTTGATGAGCATGGCAAGAAATGGCCCCTCATGTGTATGGAATTCTGGGATGGTTGGTTCAACCGTTGGAAAGAACCCATCATCACACGGGATCCTAAAGAATTGGCAGAAGCTGTTCGAGAGGTATTGGAGCAAGGCTCTATCAACCTTTACATGTTCCATGGTGGAACAAACTTTGGTTTCATGAATGGTTGCTCGGCTCGAGGAACTCTGGATTTGCCACAAGTCACATCATACGACTATGATGCCCTTCTCGATGAAGAAGGAAATCCAACTGCTAAATACTTAGCAGTCAAGAAGATGATGGCAACCCACTTCCCAGATTATCCACAGTTGGAACCACTCTATAAGGAAAGCATGGAGATAGGGTCCATTCCATTGGTCGAAAAAGTTTCCTTGTTTGAAACTCTGGATAGTCTCTCTAGTCCTACTGAAAGCCTCTATCCAAAAGCGATGGAAGAACTTGGTCAAAGTTATGGCTACCTTCTCTACCGCAATGAGGCAAGTTGGGATGCAGAAGAAGAACGTCTCCGTATCATCGATGGACGTGACCGAGCTCAGCTCTTTGTAGATGGTCAATGGATTGCTACTCAATACCAGACAGAGATAGGTGAAGATATCTACTGTCAGGGCAATCGAGAAGGCTTTTCAGAAATTGACATCTTGATCGAAAATATGGGGCGTGTCAACTACGGTCATAAGTTCTTGGCAGATACGCAACGTAAAGGAATTCGTACAGGTGTCTGCAAGGATCTACATTTCTTACTGAATTGGAAACAATATCCACTGCCACTGGATAATCCTGAGAAAATTGATTTTTCAAAAGGATGGACAGAAGGACAGCCAGCCTTTTACGCTTTCGACTTTACGGTCGAAGAGCCGAAGGATACCTACTTAGACTTGTCTGAGTTTGGTAAGGGAGTTGCCTTTGTCAACGGGCGTCACTTAGGACGTTTCTGGAACGTCGGCCCGACCCTCTCACTTTATATCCCTCATAGCTATCTCAAGGAAGGTGCTAACCGCATCATCATCTTTGAAACTGAGGGCGAATATAAAGAAGAGATTCATTTAACTCGTAAACCTACACTAAAACACATAAAGGGGGAAAACTTATGACAATTGTAGGATGCCGTATCGATGGACGTTTGATCCACGGTCAAGTAGCCAATCTTTGGGCTGGAAAACTAAATGTTTCACGCATTATGGTTGTAGACGACGAAGTTGTTAACAACGATATTGAAAAGAGTGGTTTGAAACTTGCGACACCACCAGGTGTGAAACTCAGTATCTTGCCAGTTGAGAAAGCAGCAGCAAATATCCTTGCTGGTAAATACGATAGCCAACGTCTCTTTATCGTTGCACGTAAACCAGACCGTTTCCTTGGTTTGGTCGAAGCAGGTGTTCCGCTTGAAACACTCAACGTCGGCAATATGTCTCAAACACCAGAAACTCGCTCTATCACACGTTCTATCAACGTGGTAGACAAGGATGTGGAAGATTTCCACAAACTAGCAGAAAAAGGTGTGAAACTCACTGCTCAAATGGTTCCAAATGATCCAGTTTCAGACTTTTTGAGCTTATTAAAATAGGAAAAAATTTTTAGGAGGTCATTGTTATGATACAATGGTGGCAAATTTTACTTCTCACTTTGTACTCAGCTTATCAAATCTGTGATGAGTTGACAATCGTTTCATCTGCAGGTTCCCCTGTATTCGCTGGTTTCATTACTGGTTTGATCATGGGAGATGTGACAACTGGTTTGTTTATCGGTGGTAGCTTGCAGTTGTTCGTTCTCGGGGTTGGTACCTTTGGTGGTGCTTCTCGTATCGACGCAACTTCTGGTGCGGTTCTTGCAACAGCATTCTCTATCTCTCAAGGTATTGATACAGATCTTGCGATTACAACAATCGCTGTACCAGTAGCAGCACTTTTGACATACTTCGACGTTCTTGGACGTATGACAACTACTTTCTTTGCACACCGTATTGATGCTGCGATCGAACGCTTTGACTACAAAGGTATCGAACGCAACTACCTACTTGGTGCGATTCCATGGGCTCTTTCTCGTGCCCTTCCAGTATTCTTCGCCCTTGCTTTCGGTGGAGAATTCGTACAAGGTGTTGTAAACCTTGTTAAAGAATACCAATGGGTTGCAGACGGTTTGACACTTGCAGGTCGTATGCTTCCAGGTCTTGGATTTGCAATCTTGCTTCGTTACCTTCCAGTTAAACGTAACCTTCACTACCTTGCAATGGGATTCGGTTTGACAGCTATGTTGACTGTTCTTTACTCAAACGTACAAAGTCTTGGTGGAGCAGTTGCTGGTATCATTAGCACTCTTCCTGCTGAAGTTGCTGAAAAAATTGGCTTTGTTAACAACTTCAAAGGATTGTCTATGATCGGTATCTCTATCGTGGGTATCTTCCTTGCAGTTGTTCACTTTAAGAACAGCCAAAAAGTTGCTGTAGCAGCACCTTCTACACCATCAGAAAGTGGGGAAATTGAAGATGACGAATTCTAATTACAAATTAACAAAAGAAGATTTTAATCAAATTAACAAACGTAGCTTGTTCACTTTCCAATTGGGATGGAACTACGAACGTATGCAAGCATCAGGTTACCTATACATGATCTTGCCACAATTGCGTAAAATGTATGGAGATGGAACTCCTGAGTTGAAAGAAATGATGAAAGTTCATACTCAATTCTTCAACACTTCACCATTCTTCCACACAATCATCGCTGGTTTTGACCTTGCCATGGAAGAAAAAGATGGCGTTGTCTCTAAAGATGCGGTTAACGGTATCAAGACAGGTTTGATGGGACCATTCGCTCCTCTTGGAGATACTATCTTTGGTTCACTTGTACCTGCTATCATGGGATCTATCGCTGCAACAATGGCTATCGCTGGTCAACCTTGGGGTATCTTCCTTTGGATTGCAGTTGCAGTAGCGTATGACATCTTCCGTTGGAAACAGTTGGAATTTGCCTACAAAGAAGGGGTTAACCTTATCAACAACATGCAAAGTACTTTGACAGCTTTGATTGAAGCTGCATCTGTACTTGGTGTGTTCATGATGGGTGCTCTTGTAGCAACAATGATCAACTTTGAAATTTCATACAAATTGCCAATCGGTGAAAAGATGATTGACTTCCAAGATATCTTGAACTCAATCTTCCCACGTTTGCTTCCAGCAATCTTCACTGCCTTCATCTTCTGGTTGCTTGGTAAGAAGGGTATGAACTCTACAAAAGCTATCGGTATCATTATCGTGCTTGCCTTGGCTCTTTCTGCCTTTGGTAAATTTGCACTTGGAATGGGCGCATAATTTATGACGAAATCATTAATTTTGGTGAGTCATGGTCGTTTCTGTGAAGAACTTAAAGGTAGCACAGAAATGATCATGGGTCCACAGGACAACATTCATGCGGTTGCTCTTCTTCCAGAAGATGGACCAGAAGAATTTACTGCTAAATTTGAAGCTGCTGTTGAAGGATTGGATGATTTCCTAGTCTTTGCGGATCTTCTTGGTGGAACTCCATGTAACGTGGTGAGCCGTTTGATTATGGAAGGTCGTGACATTGAACTTTATGCAGGAATGAACCTTCCGATGGTCATTGAATTTATCAATGCAAGCCTTACAGGTGCAGATGCGGATTATAAGAGCCGTGCTGCAGAAAGCATCGTAAAAGTCAATGATTTGTTAGCGGGCTTCGATGATGACGAAGATGAATAAGATGTAACTTAGAGCATCTTATATAGAATATACATGGGAATGGGAGTCACTCCCATTCCCATATTTTCAATAGGAATGAAACAACAATAGATTAGAGGAACTCTATGCTAAATTACACAAAAGAAGAATTACTTGAACTGGGTGCAGAAATCACGACTCGTGAAATCTACCAACAGCCTGATGTATGGAAAGAAGCTTTTGAAGCCTATCAAGCGAAACGGGAAGAAATTGCAGCCTTCCTACAAGGGATTGCGGATAAACATGACTATATCAAGGTCATCTTGACAGGTGCTGGGACTTCTGCTTATGTGGGAGATACCTTGGTGTCTTACTTTAAGGAAGTCTATGACGAACGCAAATGGAATTTCAATGCCATTGCGACAACTGATATTGTTGCCAATCCAGAAACCTATCTGAAAAAAGATGTGGCGACTGTCCTTGTTTCCTTTGCTCGTAGTGGAAATTCACCTGAAAGTGTGGCAACGGTTGATTTGGCTAAAGCCTTGGTGGATGACCTCTATCAAGTGACCATTACATGTGCTGCAGAAGGGAAATTGGCTCTTCAGGCTCATGGCGATGATCGCAATCTTTTGCTCTTGCAACCAGCTGCTTCCAATGACGCTGGATTTGCCATGACTTCTAGCTTTACGTCCATGATGCTAACAGCTCTCTTGGTCTTTGATCCTACAGAATTTGCTGTGAAAGCTGAACGTTTTGAAGTTGTGTCTAGCCTTGTCCGCAAAGTTCTAGACAATGCAGAAGATGTCAAAGAGTTGGTTGACCTCGACTTTAATCGTGTTATCTACCTAGGCGCTGGTCCTTTCTTTGGACTTGCTCATGAAGCTCAGCTCAAGATTTTGGAATTAACAGCTGGTCAGGTGGCGACTATGTATGAAAGCCCAGTCGGCTTCCGTCACGGTCCAAAATCATTGATCAACGAAGATACAGTTGTTTTGATCTTTGGTACAACGACAGACTACACTCGCAAGTACGACTTGGACTTGGTTCGTGAAGTGGCTGGTGATCAGATTGCTCGTCGTGTTGTGCTCTTGAGTGATCAAGCCTTTGGTCTTGAAAATGTCAAAGAAGTAGCCCTTGGTTGTGGCGGTGTCTTGAACGATATTTACCGTGTCTTCCCTTACATCGTTTATGCCCAACTCTTTGCCCTATTGACTTCACTCAAGGTAGAAAATAAACCAGATACACCATCTCCTACAGGTACAGTAAACCGTGTGGTACAAGGTGTTATCATTCATGACTATCAAAAATAAGGAAGTGTCTATGAGTAAATTACAATTAAGTTCCAATAAAGTAGCCTGCTTGCAAAAACTCTCTGACGAGAATGGAATCATCTCAGCTCTTGCTTTTGACCAACGTGGTGCTTTGAAACGCCTCATGGCTCAATACCAAACAGAAGAGCCAACAGTCGCTCAAATGGAAGAACTCAAAGTTTTGGTTGCAGATGAATTGACAAAATACGCATCCTCTATGCTTCTTGACCCTGAGTATGGACTTCCAGCTACAAAAGCTCTTGCACCAAATGCTGGTCTTCTCCTTGCTTATGAAAAAACGGGTTATGACACAACTAGCACTAAACGCTTGCCTGACTGCTTGGATGTTTGGTCTGCCAAACGCATTAAAGAACAAGGTGCAGACGCTGTCAAATTCTTGCTTTACTACGATGTAGACAGCGCTGACGAACTCAACCAAGAAAAACAAGCTTACATCGAACGCATCGGTTCAGAGTGTGTGGCGGAAGACATTCCATTCTTCCTTGAAATCTTGGCTTACGATGAAAAAATCGCTGACGCAGGTTCTGCAGAATACGCCAAAGTAAAACCACACAAGGTTATCGGCGCTATGAAGGTCTTCTCAGACCCACGCTTTAACATTGATGTCTTGAAAGTGGAAGTTCCAGTCAACGTCAAATACGTTGAAGGCTTTGGCGATGGTGAAATCGTTCATACACGTGAAGCAGCAGCAGCCTTCTTCAAAGCACAAGATGAAGCGACTAACTTGCCATACATCTACTTGAGTGCAGGTGTATCAGCTAAACTCTTCCAAGAAACACTTGTCTTTGCCCACGAATCAGGCGCAAACTTCAACGGTGTTCTTTGCGGCCGTGCAACTTGGGCTGGATCAGTTGAAGCCTACATCAAAAACGGTGAGGCAGCAGCTCGTGAATGGCTACGCACAACTGGATTTGAGAACATTGACGAACTCAACAAAGTTCTTCAAACAACAGCGACTTCATGGACTGAACGTGTAGAAGCATAAAAACAAGAATAGAAGAATCCCTTTTTGTTAAGAAGCTACTTAAGGTTTTCTGACAAAGGATTCTGAAAATAGAAACTACAACCATAGATGGTGAGACACTCTCTATGGTTTGTTTACTTAAGAGAAATGGATCAAAGGAGAGAAGAATGAAAGCATACACAGAACGTGTATTTGGAAATCATGAGGGCAAGGATGTCTTGGCTTATCGCTTTGAGACTGACAGTGGCTACCAACTAGAAATCATGACCTATGGTGCGACCATATTGCGCTATGTCACGCCTGACAAGGCTGGGAATTTTGCCAATGTGATTTTGGGTTTTGATGATTTTGATAGCTATGTAGGCAATAGTCCCAAGCATGGAGCAAGTGTAGGTCCTGTAGCGGGCCGTATTGCAGGTGCGACATTTGAGCTCAATGGTCAGACCTATAATCTTGAAGTCAACAACGCTAGCAACTGTAACCACAGTGGTTCAACAGGTTGGGATTCGAGCTTGTTTGAATTGGTCGAAGTGAGCGACCATGGCTTGACCCTCTACACAGAACGTACAGACGGAACAGGAGGATTCCCTGGTAATCTCAAGATCTGGATCAGCTATCACTTGGAAGAAACTGGCGCCTACGAAGTCAGCTATAAGGTGACGACAGATCAGGATACGCTTGTCAATCCAACTAATCACAGCTACTTCAACTTGTCTGGTGATTTCACGCAGACAGTTGACCGCCATGTCTTCCAGCTAAATACCGAGGGTATTTACCCAATCGCTCCGGACGGTGTTCCGGCTAAGACTCCAGATGCTACTCGTGATGTGGTTAAACACATCTACAATGGTGCTTTGTTGAAGGACATCTTTGAAGAGGAAGATGAGCAAATCCAGTTGGTATCTGGTTTGGATCACCCATTTGCTCTTCCTGCAGGTCATGACAATGCTGGTTTCCTTTATGACCAACACTCAGGTCGTTTCCTACTTTTCAAGACAGAGGCCCCTTGCTTTGTGGTCTACACAGCAAACTTTGTGGATGAGAGTGTGCTCATCGGAGGCCAACCAATGGTGCAACACAATGGGATTGCCCTTGAAGCGCAAGCTTTACCAGATGCTATTCACAGTGACTTCAAAGACCAAGTCATTCTCAAAGCAGGCCAAACCTTTACCAGCAAAACTCGCTACGAGCTTGTTGTCAAATAAAAAGAAGAGCTGGTTTCCAGCTCTTTTGAGTTGTCTTCGTTGACATTTTATCTCAATAGTGTATAATTGATGTAATTAATAAAGTTACAACAAACAAAAGGAGACACCCGATGACTTATGCATACCAAAGCCACATTTACCTAGCGGAGGCGGTTTTAAATGTCAAGGATTTGACGAGTCAAACGGCTTTTTATCACCAAATTATTGGCTTGGAGATTTTATCCCAAACAGAGACAGAAGCGATTTTGGGACTTGGTCGAAAAGCTTTGGTTCACTTGATTCAGGCAGAAAAGTCTGGCGAAGTAAGGGAGCATTATGGGCTCTACCATCTGGCGATTCTGTTGCCGACACGAAAAGCCTTGGCAGATGTCTTGAAACACCTAAGTGATTTGCGGATTCCTCTGGTCGGGGGTGCAGATCATGGATACAGTGAGGCTATTTATCTAGAGGATTTGGAAGGAAATGGCATTGAACTCTACCGTGATAAGCCAGTGTCTTCATGGGATATTCTAGAAGACGGCCGCATTATCGGTGTGACCGAGGCTCTTGCGGCACAGGACATCTATGAATTAGGGGAAAAGGTAGATCCCTTTATCCTAGCTGAAGGGACGAGAATGGGGCATATCCATCTATCGGTTAAGGATAGTCACGCAGCAAGTCAGTTCTATCAAAAGGTGTTAGGACTAGAGGATAAATTTAGCATTCCTAGTGCTAGTTGGATAGCGGCTGGTCAGTACCATCACCACCTGGCTGTCAACGAATGGGCTGGAAAGGGGCTAGCTCCGCGTGAGCAAGGCTTGCCAGGCTTGGCCTACTATGTCCTTGAGGTCGAAAGCAAGGAAGAACTCTTGGACATCGTTCAGCAAGCACAAGAGCTAGAAGCACCGATCAAGTGGTTACATTCGAGTGAGTTGAATCTTATAGACCCAGACGGCATTGTGACCCGCATTCGCTTGGCACGATGAAACGAGGAAAACACATTATTTATTTTAGAGACATAGGAAAAGGCGGACAAGCTCGCATTCTGTTTTTAGAATGCGGACTTGTCCGCTTTTTTATGAAATGACGAATCCTTTCTTGTCTTTAGCAATGGTATCTGCCGGGGATATTTTCCCTTTTCTGGGGGGTTCATGCTATAATACTAATAAACTTTTCTTTCTCTAGGAAGGAAAATGCTAAAAATCAGCTAGAATGCTGGCAATCGTCGTCACGATGCTTTTAAGAGAAAGTAGAACTTTGTTTGAACATCCGTATTGAGTTTAGGAGACGGGAAATAAGATGGACACAAGTGTAAAAAATTTAATCAGTATGGGCCCTCTGGAGGACTCTTTTATCTATTACGATCTGAAGAATCAAGTATTCTACGGTGTAAAACAAGGCATGAATTATTCAGCTATTGCAGCCCCTATTGCAATCTATTCCTTGCAACGGCTGTCAAAGTTGCTCAACCAAACCTTTGGAGATGTCTCATCCCCTCTTAATCTAATCTTCTTTATCTTGATGTCGCTGTTTTTAGTTTTTGGGACCATTCTCCTTGCCAAGTCTACCCGACGTAACATGAAGACAGATAGATTTAGAAAAGTCCGGCTGACAAAAGCCAATATCAAAACACTTAGGAGAAAATCAAGGGCGTTGACAGTAGTTGGCTACATTTTTGTTTTAATAACGATTTTTTCAGCCTATCGTTATCTGGCTGTTTCTGATTTTCAATTTTTAATTATGTACATGTTAGGGATTGGTATTCTTACATATATAGTTTATGATTTTCGGATGAAAACGCGCAAACGACTGTTCAAGGAGCTGATGGAGACATTACAGGACGGTAGCCGAGGGAAAGAGGGAGAAATGTAAGATGAGAAAAATAATCTTTATTGGACAGAGCGGTGATGAAGCTGTCTACTATAACACAAGAACAAAAGAGGCTCTGGTAGCCGATAAGAGCGCCTTATTAAATACAGAAGGAGCTAGGAAGACCAATAAGGCTATTATTCCTTTGATATTACTTTTTGCGTTATTTGGTGGAGGTGTTGGACTTGCTATTTTTTCCTTTACTTCTCCATTTAGATTAAACGAGAGGATGATTCCAATCATTTTACTAGCCATATTTTTAGTTTTTGTTGGAAGTATTTATATGTTGGAAAAAGCATTGTATAAAAATGTTCGTTCCACAGTTTTGGCAAACGAAGAACAATTTAAAGCTGCAGTGAATGGAAATTTATTTTGGGAAGGATTTTCCGATAAGAAAGCAACATTAGGTAAAATTTTCTTTTTCTCGTTTGTTATCTTGGTTCTTCTGTTTTGTTTAGGAATTGTAAGTTTATTTGGAATACCAGGAATGCTTATTCCTTATTATAACCATGAGTGGTTTGATCTTTCATTATTATTTTCACCAGTGGCAGGGGTACTTCCAGCAGTGGTCGTAATTGCTCTATTTCAAAATAACCCAATCCGCTGGCTCTTAGCCGTACGAAAGTATGAACAGAGGAAAGTGATATTTAGGGAAGAGAAGAACTAGAAACACGAGAGAAACGCTATTACCATTACCAGTGGTTGGTGATGGTGATGTTTTATCAACAACCTATGATAAAATTGAAGTTTCTGATTATAGTGATTAGTGAAAACTGTGGTGATTTTATATGAGAAAAATAATTTTTATTGGACAGAGCGGTGATAAGGCCGTTTACTATAATACGCGAACAAAAGAGGCTCTTGTAGCAGATAAGAGTGCCTTGTTAAATACAGAAGGGGCTAGGAGATCGAATAGGGGGATTGCTCCTTTAATTGCTATATTCTCTTTGTTAGGTTTACTCGGAGGATTTGTTGCAATACCAATTTTCTCAGGCCTTCGTTATAATAGTGGGATGGTTCCTATTTTTATTCTTTGTCTTTCCTTTATCCTATTTGGATTTATATGGATGATGGAAGTCGCCTTATATAAAGGAGTGAAACGAGTCCAAGGAGCAACAAAGAAAGAGTTTAAAGAAGCAGTTTATTCAAATTTGTTCTGGGAAAATTTTAGTGAGAAAAAAGCGACGTTTGCGAAAATGTTGGCTTTTATGATTGTCATGCTACTAGTTTTTATGACTACTATAGTAATATTTGCTGCTGCAATTCCGGGCACTATTGACTCATTCAATAAGCAAGAGGCATTTGATATACAAATCTTTTTCTCGCCTTTAGCAGGTCTCTTTCCTGCCTTGTTGTACCTTTTCTTATTCCAAAACAACCCTATCCGCTGGTTCTTAGCTGTGCGAAAATATGAACAGGGGAAAGTGATATTTAATGAAGAAATAGAAAAGAGAGGATGATAATGTCACAAGAGAGATATTTGCAGATCAAAAAAGAGCATCAAGTTCGTAAGTTTGTGGGGCGTTTCCTCTTCATTCTTCTCGCTATCCTCGATGTTCTACTGGTATCAAGTCATTCCAATTATGTCCCGCTTGTAACGGTGGCTATGGTAACGATTGTGCCTTTTAATCATTTTCTACTTGGTCCTCTTAGGAGACAGAAAAAAGCTATAGAAAAAGAGCATCCAGAATGGAAAATACTCAGTACGAAGGGAGTAAAGGTTCCCTCGGCTGAAGCCAATAAAAGAACCTTGGCTGGTATTGGGATCTTGACGGCCTTGCTGTTGTCTTTTGGGCTATTCTATAAACCTGTGAAACAGCCGAACGTCCAAGTAAACAATCCGCCTAAACTTGATTTTAACACGCCTGAAACGTCCAAGTCTTCTGAGTCGTCGAGTTCCTCTAAGACCAAAGAATCCAGTTCCTCAGAGCCGAAATCCTCGTCTTCGACTGAACAAAGTTCTAAAACCGAAAGTTCAGGAACAAAGCCGTCAAAAAGCGAATCCAATAATCCTTATTACCAGATTCCAGGACTTACTGACGAACAGGTGAGAGATATCATATCGAAATCTGTAAAAGATTTGAGAGAAAAACAGTCAAAAGAAAAATCCGAAGAGTAGACTCGAGAGCTTCAATGTCCTTCTGGACGAGTTCGTTTTGGGATTTTACTGTATAAAATAACAGGAGGAGTTCATATGAATAAAGAAGTGATTGGTTTGATAGTTGGGACAATCGTCATCTTCCTATCTTTTGTATTTGTGTGTGGGACCTTTCTTTTCCTCTATCTTCGGGATCAGAAGTTGGTCCGCCTTGCCAAGTCATCCGTACAGGGAACGGTTATCGGCTATAGCCGTTTTCGTGAGGGGTATCCACCTATCGTCGAATACACGGTGGATGGGATTTCTTATAAGAAAACTTTGCAGTATTTTATGTTCAAAACGGTCACAATTCCGTGGGGGACTACTAAATTTTTAAAGGACTATACAAGAGAAGATATGCTGGCACCTTCGATCACTCGCTACAGCAACTCCTTTGTTTCCTTCAAACGCTTGATGCAGACCCATTTCCCCCTTCATTCGGAGCTGACAGTCTGGTATGATCCAGACAAGCCGACCAGGGCCTATGTCGAACGTTACAGCGGAATGGACAAGTTTTACAAGTGGTTTGGTATCGGATTTGGGCTGGCTCTAGTTCTAGTCTATGGGATAGTGATCCTAGCCTTTTTGTCCAATTTGTCCAAGATATACGCATAAAGGTCAGTTGGTTGAAAGGAAACGTGACTTCCCATCGAGCTTCAAGGAGGACAGAGTTTCTTTTCCATTTCCATGCTTATCAATCTTTTCTATCTGATACAGAGGAGAGGTTGCCTCCTACAAATACAGACAGGAAGTGAATTTTGACAAAGCCCCTTATTCGAGATATAATGAAGAAAAAGTGACCAAGGATAAATTAATGACAAACTCAAAGTATATAACACGCCTGAAACGTTCAGAGGGTCAGTTACGTGGGATTCAAAAGATGATTGAAGAAGATCGTGACTGCGCAGATATTGTTACGCAGTTGACAGCAGTGAAATCTAGCGTTGAGCGCGTGATTGAGATGATCATTACTGAAAATCTCACTGACTGTATCAACCAACCACTAGACGACCCCGAGGCTCAAAAGGAACGCCTAGAAAAGGCCATCCGATACCTGATTAAACGAAAATAAACTAATTTGCTATTGATAAACAACGCAGACAAAGGTATTTAAGTCTATTTCGATAAAGAAATCATGACGGACGAACGGATGAGTTCCCCCAAATACCAATGAGAAAACCTCTTTTTAGATACTATCAATTTGCTTTGTTTTATTGAAGCGACGGGCTACGAGCTCTATATCAGCGGGTTGCAGAAATGAAAAAACCGATTAAGTTTCTTAATCGGTTTTTTCATTATTCTACTTGACCGGGCCAAGCATTCATACCACCTTCTACATTGATAACGGTGAGGCCTTGGGCGCTTAGAAATTCACAAGCAGATGCAGAGCGTACTCCACCTTGACAGATGACATGGTATTCCTGGTCGGGTTTGAGTTCTTTGTAACCTTGCTCCAAGGTACTTAACGGAAGATTTTTGGCACCTGGTGCATGTCCTGCTTGAAATTCATGCACTTCACGTACATCGATAAGGTTTAGATTTTCATTTAGGTATTTTTCATAAAAGTCAGCCATGCTGATACTCGTTTCCATATTTGACTCCTTCTGGATTAGCTATTTTATATTGTGAATAAGCGCCATCAAGGTTTTGGACGGTAAATCCTGCCACTAGAGGATACGCTCTGTAATATAGCTGCGCAAACCACTGTGGCAGCTAACGATGTAAGCTTGGTTCTTGTCTAGTTCATCCAAGCGTTCCCGTAGTTCGTTTAGAGGAATGTGGGTGGTGTCGACTTTGAGTCGGCCACTTTGGAATTCGGCACTTGTCCGTACGTCTAGGAATTTCTTTCCTTTAGCTAGTTCGTCTTCGAGCTGGTACCATTGGATATTGTCGCTCAGACCCTCGATAAGGTTCAAGGCTGCGTAGCCCATTTGATACTTCTAGATGACCTTGCCTGTCCAAGCGCTCATACCGCCTCGTACATTGATGACATCATAGCCTTTTTTCTTAAGCTTTTTCGCAGCAAGTTTACTTCGCACACCAGAGTGACAAATGACATAAAGTGTTTCTTTTGTCGCAGGTGTGTAAGATCCGATTTCCGTTAAAGGAACATTTTTTGCATTTTTGATATGGCCTCTACGGAATTCCATAGGCGTCCGAACATCTAGTAGCTGAATTGGTTCTCTGAGTTTGGCTTCTAACTCGCTGGTAGAAATACTGTCAATCTTTGTAAATAATAAGTGAAACATAGGCACCTCCACATATACCCTTATGGGGTATATTAAACCATGAAGTCAAGCTTTTGTCAAGCAAGTTGTTTTGACTTGGGAGGGGATTGGTTTTGAGAGTTTAGAAAGTAGGCTATTCTTGACCTTTCAAAGGCTTTTTGATATGATGAGTCCAAAGTAAGTGTGAGGTGATAAGATGGCTAGCGAATACCAGAAAATGATAGCAGGGGAGCCTTACCGTCCGTCGGATCCTGAATTACGGACCTTGGCGCAGGCTTCTCGCCAAAAACAGGCTGCCTTTAACAAGGAAGAAGATCCCTTGAAGGGATCCGAAATCATCAAGACTTGGTTTGGTTCCACTGGGCAAAATCTCTATGTCAATCCACGCTTGGTGGTGGACTACGGTGTCAATATCCATCTAGGAGAAAATTTTTATTCTAATTGGAACTTGACTATGCTGGATGTTTGTCCGATTCGCATTGGGAACAACGCTATGCTTGGCCCCAATTGTCAGTTTTTAACCCCACTCCATCCACTGGATCCGGATGAACGCAATTCAGGGGTCGAATACGGCAAGCCCATCACCATCGGAGACAATTTCTGGGCTGGTGGTGGCGTCATTGTCCTTCCTGGAGTGACACTGGGCAATAACGTCGTCGCTGGAGCAGAGGCCGTGATTACCAAGTCCTTTGGCGACAATGTCGTCCTAGCTGGCAATCCTGCGCGAGTTATCAAGGAAATCCCAGTAAAAGAAAACTAAAAAGAACAGCTTGGGCTGTTCTTTTTATGAGCTTTAGTCTTATAGATTTTTCTTCTTTTTGGCTTTCTTGGTCAAGGAAACATCGCACTTGGGAATGTTGCTTTTAAAAACTATTAAATGCATTTTAGTACTCTCAAATTGTTTCTAGTAGCCCTTTCAAAAGAATACTGAGCGAAACTGAATTTAAGGAAACTTTCAGAAAAGTTTTAGTTTTGTTTCAGGAATCTTCTGTAGACTGTCTAGCTATATCATACGAAGGAGAGGAAAAAGCTATGAAATCAAAAAAATGGACCCTACTCGCAACGAGTTTAACGGCAATAGTGCTGATGGCAGCATGTGCCCAGTCAACAACTACATCCAATACCAATGCAACGACAAATAGTGCAACAACAACTGCAACAAAGACAAACCAATCATCCTATTTTACAGAGAAGGACAATGATACCTCTTATGATGAAAGTACAGCTTCTAAGATTGAGTTATCTGGCTCATCTGCAAACGTCTTTGGGGATGGCGTGACAGTCTCTGAATCAACAGTGACCATCACAAAATCTGGGACCTATGTGATTTCAGGTCAGTCTGACGGAGTGCAGATCAAGATCGAGGCAGATAAGTCTGCAGATGTTCATCTAGTCCTAAAAGGCGCGACCATGACCAATACCAATGCAGCGATATCTGCGACATCAGCTGGTCATGTCTACTTGACTCTAGCAGAGGGAACCACCAACAGTCTCTCTGACTCAAGCTCTAACAGTGACGAAAAAGCAGACGCAGCTCTCTTTTCTAAGGTGGATTTGACCATCAACGGGAAAGGAACTCTCAATGTAGATGGCAAGAAGAACAATGGTATCAAGGCCAACGACACCCTCCACATCACGGGTGGAACCTATAACATCACAGCAGTTGGCGATGCCTTTAATGTCAATGATGAACTCAACATCACTGGTACGACCATGACTATCGATGCCAAGGAAGATGGCGTAAAGGTGGACAATGACGAGGATACTTCAGTCGGAACCATGTACCTATCCAACAACAACATCACCGTCACAGCAGGAGATGATGGCATCCACGCTTCTGGAGATCTGGTTATCGATAGTGGTACCTACACCGTCAAGAATTCGACAGAAGGACTTGAAGGCAAGTCCATCACTATCAACGGTGGGGACATTAGCATCTATTCGACAGATGATGGGGTTAATGCAGCCAACAAAAACGCCCCACAGAGTGAAATCTTATTCACTATGAACGGTGGGAACCTGACAGTAGAAGTCGGCCAAGGAGACACAGACCCAATCGACTCAAACGGGAACGTGACGGTCACAGGTGGGACCATTAAAATGACTGGTCAAACAGGTTTTGACTTTGATGGAACAGCGACCTACACAGGTGGAGATATCTATCTCAACGGTGAAAAACAAACGGAAATCGTCAATTCTATACCTGGAGGCGGTGGACCAAATGGAGGCCCTCAAGGCGACGGTCCAGCCCCTGGCGGACAAGGATAAAAAAGAATCTCCTTTCTCGAAAGAGAAGGGAGAGTTTTATGTAGGAAGGATTTTCTAGAATAAATACCAATCCGGAGTTGAGAACTTCTTGGTCTGTTTCATATAAAAACGGATAAAGTGAATTTCCATAGCTAAGGTTATCAAGGTTGCTATTGTGATGACAGTAGTAGGATTGGCTGAGAGAAGTAGAGGAAGAATAGGCCTTTAAAAAGTGGACAGGAAAGACCATTTCGGAGTATCGTGAAGAGATTTAGAAACAGCTCTAAAAGCAATAGCTATCCATTATAAACATCAGATACGAATCTGGTGTTTTATTTTTTTAAAGAATTTAACCCTTTCTCTTGACAAGTGAGTGATTACTCACTATAATAGCTTCGGTGATTTAAAAAGTGAGTATTAACTCATCAAGGAGGAAGTAAATGAAAACATTACTACATTTACAAGATTTAGTAAAATCTTTTGACCATCAAATAGTTCTGAATCATGTCAGCTTTGAATTGCAGCCAGGAGAAATTATAGGATTAATTGGTCCGTCTGGTGCTGGTAAATCAACTATGATTAAGACTACGTTAGGAATGGAAAAGGCTGATGGAGGCGTAGCTTTAGTGTTAAATCACACTATGCCCAATCGCTATATTTTAGGAGACATTGGTTATATGGCCCAGTCAGATGCTTTATACGAGTCCTTGTCAGGCCAAGAAAATCTGGAATTTTTTGGTCAGCTAAAGGGGCTTTCTAAAAAAGACCTGAAGGCGGAAATTGCTTATATAGCTCAAGTAGTAGATCTGACAGACTACTTAAACAAGGCGGTATCTGGTTATTCTGGAGGAATGAAACGGCGTTTGTCACTGGCTATCGCGCTTTTAGGAAATCCTCAACTCTTGATTTTGGACGAACCGACAGTTGGAATCGACCCTTCTCTTCGAAAGAAAATCTGGAAAGAATTATTCGCGCTTAGAGACAATGGGGTTGGGATATTAGTTACTACTCATGTTATGGATGAAGCAGAGTTAACGGATAAGGTCGGCTTATTATTAGGTGGAAAAATCATTGCTTTTGATATACCGCAACACTTAAAAGAAAGTTATCAAGTTTCAAGTATTGAAGAAGTATTTTTGAAAGCAGAAGGAGAGTAAGATGAGAACCATTGCTATTGCTAAAAAAGTTATCAAAGAATTGCTTCGTGACAAACGAACCTTGGCTATGATGTTTGTAGCGCCGGTATTTATTATGTGGCTGATGAACCTCATGTTTTCAGCTAGTACAACCGTGAATGTCAAGTTAGCGACACAAGATCTACCAACTGGTTTGGTAACGAAAATGGATGAGCTCGATCATGTGGACGTCGAGACTTATCAAGACTTAGATCAGGCCAAGGAAGCGCTAGCAAATGAAAAAGTCGATGCTGTGATTTCTTATAAAGACGGTGAGTATCAGGTCGACTACGCAAATACAGATGCCTCCAAGACATCTATGATACGACAAGTGTTACGAACAAGTATCGCCAGTGAAGGCACCGATCAGTTACTATCTCGTGTCAAACAAGCTCTTCCACAATTGAAATTAGATGCAAAGGCGCCTGAAATCAAAGAATCTTACCAATATGGAGATAAAAATACTGGATTCTTTGCACGTATGATTCCAATTTTAATTGGCTTTGTGGTCTTCTTCTTTGTCTTTTTGATTTCTGGTATGGCACTTTTGAAAGAGCGCTCAAGTGGAACCTTGGATCGCTTGTTAGCAACCCCAGTGAAACGTTCTGAAATTGTCTATGGCTATATGTTGTCTTACGGTATTATTGCGATTTTTCAAACGGCAGTTGTCGTCTTAGCAGCAATTTGGCTACTAGATGTAGAAGTTGTAGGAAATATTTTAAATGTTATAATAGTTAATGTGGTACTGGCTCTTGTAGCACTAGCTTTTGGAATTCTCTTGTCTACTCTAGCAAAATCAGAATTCCAAATGATGCAATTTATTCCTCTTGTGATTATGCCCCAACTTTTTTTCTCAGGAATTATTCCATTGTCATCAATGGGAGAATGGGCTCTAACTGTGGGGAAATTTTTGCCATTAACCTATTCTGGTGATGCAATAAGCCAGATTATTCTTTACGGACACAATCTTGGTGATATTTTGCCAAATCTTGGTGTTTTAATGATTTTCTTGATCATTTTAACAATTCTCAATATTGTTGGATTGCGTCGTTATCGTAAAGTTTAGAAATCAACATAAATAATGCTAAAAAGGTGTGAAGATTAGATGGATAAGACTGTTTTTGAATCGTTTGAAGATTACTTAGAAGAAGCGAATTACCCTCAAGGAAAGAAAAAAATCATGCAGGCAGCAGTGGATCTCATATCAACCAGGAGTTACCATGGGACCTCAACTCTTCACATAGCTGAGCGTGCTGGACTAAGCCAGGCAACTTTGTTTAAGTATTTTAAGACGAAGGATGATCTACTGACGGCTATTTTACATCCTGTAGTCCCAGGCATTTTCGGTAGTTTTTTTGAGGAACTCTTAGCTTTTGAAACGACAGAAGAGAGGGTTCGTTATCTCGTCCACGATCGTATGAGCTATCTCAAAAAAAATCGTGCTTTGATGAAAATCATTCTGCAGGAGAGTTTTTCAAATAAAAAACTAAAAAATGAACAGATTTTTATATGGAATGCTATTCAGGATAAACTTCGAGTGCTTCATAAGGAATTGCTAGCAGATCCACGTGTAAATCCAGAGTTAACGATTCCTCAAATGGTTCGTATTTGTGTTGGTCCATTGTTGGCTTACTTCGCTCAGCTTTATATCGTTGGCGACAATGGAGAAATAAAAGAGGAAGACTTAGACTTATTAGAAAAACAGATTTTAGGTGGTTTGTGGAAATAAGGGAGTTCTAGAAGAACTAAGGTTTATTTACTTGACTTTCAAACAAGCTAAAAAAGACATGTTCTGCTTATTTCAGATTCATGTCTTTTTTGTTGTTGAATTTGGTATTTATTTATAACTCCTCAATCACCTTGCACAAGGCTCCCACATCTTTTACCCAGCTCATATTTACTACTCGATATCTTAGCAAGTTCAAAGTATCTCATAACTGAGGTGCTTTTTTTACTCAGTTCATCAGTCTCCTCCTTGACACTCCGTCAGCTTTTGATACAATAGTACAAAATTAGAGGAGGTGGGCGATGATTCAGAAGCATGCGATTCCCATTTTAGAGTTTGATGACAATCCTCAGTCGGTCCTTATGCCAACACATGAGGAGTTAGACTTGAAGTTGCCAAAGAAGTGTATCTATGCATTTTTGGAGGAGGAGATTGACCGCTATGCGGGGGAAGTAGGGACGGACTGTATTGGTGAGTTCGTTTCTGCCACCAAGACCTATCCAGTCTATGTCATCAATTACAAGGGTGAAGAGATCTGTCTGGCCCAAGCGCCTGTTGGTTCTGCTCCAGCAGCCCAGTTTATGGATTGGTTGATTGGCTATGGTGTGGAGCAAATCATTTCCACTGGTACTTGTGGAGTCCTAGCCGATATAGAGGAAAATGCCTTTCTCGTCCCTGTTCGCGCTCTGCGAGATGAGGGAACCAGCTACCACTATGTAGCGCCTTCTCGTTATATGGAGATGCAGATTGAGGCTATCTCTGCCATTGAGCAAGTCTTGGAACAAAGAGGCATTCCTTACGAGGAGGTCATGACCTGGACGACAGATGGTTTTTACCGAGAGACGGCTGAAAAGGTTGCCTATCGCAAGGAAGAAGGCTGTGCTGTTGTGGAGATGGAGTGCTCTGCTCTTGCGGCAGTAGCTCAACTACGTGGGGTTGTCTGGGGAGAGCTGCTCTTTACCGCAGATTCCTTAGCAGATCTAGATAACTACGACAGTCGTGACTGGGGATCAGAAGCTTTTGATAAGGCACTCGAACTCTGTCTTGCCATTGTGCACCACATGTGAGTGTTCTTACTGTTTTTATGGTAGAATGTAGCTATGTTATTCAAATCTTTTTTGGAAAAAATCAAGACGACATTAGGGCGTTTATCGCCAGCCCGTCGCATCTTTTTAAGTTTTGCCCTAGTGATCTTCTTGGGCTCGCTCCTTTTAAGTCTCCCCTTTGTGCAAGCAGGAACGTCACAAGCGACCTACTTTGACCATCTCTTTACGACTGTGTCTATGGTCTGTGTGACAGGGCTCTTTACCCAGCCGGTAGCCTCTACTTACAATATCTGGGGTCAGTTGATCTGTATGATTTTGATCCAGATTGGTGGTTTGGGGCTCATGACCTTTATCGGAATCTTTTATATCCAAGGCAAGCAAAAGCTCAGTCTTCGTGGCCGTGAGACCATTCAAGAAAGTTTTGCTTATGGAGAAACCCAGTCTCTAAAGGATTTCATCCGTTCAATCTTTCTGACGACTTTTCTAGTGGAAGGGCTCGGTGCCTTTCTCTTGAGTTTCCGCTTTATTCCTGAATTTGGCTGGGGGCGAGGGATTTTAACCTCTATCTTTTTGGCTGTTTCAGCTTTCTGTAATGCTGGATTTGATAATTTTGGAAGTACGAGTTTGCTAGCCTTTCAAACGGACCCCTTGATTAATCTAGTGATTGCAGGCTTGATTATCACGGGTGGTCTAGGATTTATGGTCTGGTTTGATCTAGCGACCCAGTTTGGGAAAAAGAAAAAACGGCGCCTGCGTTTCCATACTAAGTTGGTTCTCTTTCTAACGGCGGGAATTTTGCTCTTTGGAACAGTATCGACTCTCTTAATTGAGTGGAACAATCCTGGGACGATTGGAAATCTTAGTTTTCCAGAAAAACTGTTGGTTAGTTTCTTCCAGACCGTCAGCATGAGAACGGCAGGCTTTGCTTCAATTGACTACACCCAGGCTCGACCAGTTACCTTACTGATCTACATCTTGCAGATGTTTCTGGGCGGGGCACCTGGAGGGACAGCAGGGGGGCTCAAGATTACGACCTTCTTTGTCTTGTTGGTCTTTGCTCGCAGTGAATTATTGGGCTTGCCTCATGCCAATGTAGCTCGGAGGACCATTGAACCCCGAACCGTGCAAAAATCTTTCAGTGTCTTTATTATCTTCTTGCTGACCTTCTTGCTGGGCTTGATTCTATTAGGGGTAACCGCAGAAGGAAATCCGCGCTTTATTTACCTCATGTTTGAGACCATTTCAGCACTTGCGACAGTTGGAGTGACGGCAAATTTAACACCAGAGCTAGGCAAGATAGCCCTCAGCATCGTTATGTTGCTGATGTTTATCGGCCGTATTGGTCCCTTGACACTACTGGTCAGTGTAGCGGAATACCAGCCAGACAAGAAAGATACGATTCACTATATGAAAGCAGATATCACCATTGGATAAGAAAGGAAGAACGATGTCAGATCGGACAATTGGAATTTTAGGCTTGGGAATTTTTGGGAGCAGTGTTTTGGCTGCTCTTGCCAAGCATCATATGAATATCATTGCTATTGATGACCACGAGGAGCGCATTAATCAATTTGAACCAGTGTTGGCGCGTGGAGTAGTTGGAGATATCACGGATGAAGAACTCCTTCTATCAGCGGGGATTGACACCTGTGATACCGTAGTCGTCGCAACGGGTGAAAATCTAGAGTCCAGTGTTCTCTCGGTTATGCACTGCAAGAGTCTAGGAGTACCGACCGTTATTGCCAAGGTCAAAAGCCATACAGCTAAAAAAGTTCTAGAAAAAATCGGGGCAGACGCAGTCATCTCACCAGAGTTTGAGATGGGGCGCTCATTGGCACAGACCATCCTCTTTCATAACAGTGTAGACGTCTTTCAGCTGGATAAGAATGTTTCGATTGTCGAGATGAAAATCCCCCAATCATGGGTAGGTAAAAGCCTCAGTCAGCTAGATTTACGTGGGCGATACAATCTCAACGTACTTGGCTTTCGTGCCTACGAAAATGCTCCTCTGGATGTCCAATTCGGACCCAATGACCTCTTGCAGGCAGATGCCTACATCATGGCCGTCATTAATAACCAACATTTGGACACCCTGGCTGAACTGAGTGAGTAGGAGAGGAAGGGTATTCTCTTTTCAACAATTAACGAGTCAATATAAGTATTTTATAAGAGGGATTTAAGAAAAATTTTAACTTTTTCTTAATCCTTTTTAATTTTAGGAGATTATACTAGAGTCATCAAAAAAAGAAAACTCTAAGGAGAATCCTATGAAATTCAATCCAAATCAGAGATATACTCGTTGGTCTATTCGCCGTCTCAGTGTCGGTGTTGCTTCAGTTGTTGTGGCTAGTGGCTTCTTTGTCCTAGTCGGTCAACCAAGTTCTGCACGTGCTGATGTCGTCAATCCGACTCCTGCCCAAGTCGTGCCAGACGCTGCTTCGGTGAGTGAAAAGAACGACTTACCAGCAGAGGTTCTCAAAAAAGCAGTCGATGTAGCTCTTCCTTCAGAACAAGCAGACTCAGCACCTAAAGCAAGCTTGGATACTACAAGCTCTTCAGAAAAAGCGGACGCAACTGCTAAAGAGCCTGCAGTAGCGCCAAAAGAAGAAGTACAAACACAACCTGACTCTAAGAAACAAACAGAAGATGCAGTTAAACCTGTGGAAAGTTCTGCGTCTACAGTTTCTGGACAAGACCGTGAAGCCAGTGAAGCGCAACCAGCGACCACCCCAGCTGAAGTGCAAAATGGTGTGGCTGACAACACCAAAGATACAGTAGATGTCCCAGCTAGTTACCTTGACAAAGCCAATTTCCCAGGACCATTTACAGCTGGTGTCAATCAAGTCATTCCATACGAATTCTTCGCTGGTGACGGCATGTTGACTCGCCTGATCTTGAAAGCATCTGATAAGGCTCCATGGTCAGACAACGGCTCAGCTAAAAATTCAGCTCTCCCACCAGTAGAGAAATTGGGCAAAGGTCTTTACTTTTACGAAGTGGATTTAGCAGGCACCCAAGGAAAATCTGATAAAGAGCTTCTTGACCTTTTGAAACAAAATGGTACACAAAGCTATAAGGCAACCATCAAGGTGTACGGTGCAAAAGACGGCAAACCTGACTTGACTAATCTGGTAGCAACTAAAGATTTGACTGTTAATTTGAATGGCTTGACCACTCCAGCTGAAGTGCAAAAAGGTGTGGCCGACAACACCAAAGATACAGTAGATGTCCCAGCTAGCTACCTTGACAAAGCCAATTTCCCAGGACCATTTACAGCTGGTGTCAACCAAGTCATTCCATACGAATTCTTCGCTGGTGATGGCATGTTGACTCGCCTTATCTTGAAAGCATCTGATAAGGCTCCATGGTCAGACAATGGAACAGCTAAAAATCCTGCTCTCCCACCAGTAGAGAAATTGGGCAAAGGCCTTTACTTCTATGAAGTAGGCTTGGCCGGCACCCAAGGTAAATCTGATAAAGAGCTGCTTGACTTGTTGAAACAAAACGGCACACATAGCTATAAAGCTACCATCAAAGTGTACGGTGCGAAAGATGGCAAACCTGACTTAACTAATCTGGTAGCGACTAAAGATTTGGATGTCAACTTGAATGGTTTGACCACTCCAGCTGAAGTCCAAAAAGGTGTGGCTGATAATACCAAAGACACAGTAGATGTTCCGGCTAGCTACCTTGACAAAGCCAATTTCCCAGGCCCATTTACAGCTGGTGTCAACCAAGTCATTCCATACGAATTCTTCGCTGGAGACGGCATGTTAACTCGCCTTATCTTGAAAGCCTCTGATAAGGCTCCATGGTCAGACAATGGTTCAGCTAAAAATCCCGCTCTCCCACCAGTAGAGAAATTGGGCAAAGGCCTTTACTTCTATGAAGTGGATTTAGCAGGCACCCAAGGCAAATCTGACAAAGAGCTGCTTGACTTGTTGAAACAAAACGGCACACATAGCTATAAAGCTACCATCAAAGTGTACGGTGCAAAAGACGGCAAACCTGACTTGACTAATCTGGTAGCAACTAAAGATTTGACTGTTAATTTGAATGGTTTGACCACTCCAAATCAGGTCAAAGAGTCTGTTGTTAACAATGTAAAAGACATGATTGATGTTCCAGCTAGCTACCTTGATAAGGCTAAGGTTCCTGGACCTTTCTTGGCTGGTGTCAACCAAGTTATTCCGTACGAAGCTTTTGGTGGAGATGGTATGTTGACTCGCCTCTTGTTAAAAGCCTCAGACAAAGCCCCATGGTCCGACAACGGAACAGCTAAAAATCCTGCTCTATTGCCACTTGAAGGCTTGGCTAAAGGTCAATATTTCTACGAAGTGGATTTGAATGGCAATACGGTTGGCAAAGATGGTCAGGCCTTGCTGGATCAACTTCGAGCTAACGGAACCCATACATACTTAGCTACTGTTAAAGTCTATGGATCTAAAGATGGCAAACCTGATTTGACCAATCTGATTGCTACTCGTCAAGTAACGATTCAACTTCGTGGAAAAGAAATGGCGACAATACCATCTCAACAAGGTCAGATGAATACGAAGCCTTCTGAAACAGGCTCTACAGGTACGACTGAGGGTATGATGGGTACAAATCACCATATGTCAGATATGAAGGTCGATCAACCAGCTTCTAGCCCAATGGCTAATATGATGGAAAAAGATGATAAAGCGATGCTACCAAATACTGGGGAAGCTAAAACAGCTACAGCTGGCCTTGGTATCTTTGGTCTAGCCTTGGCAGGTCTTGTTGGACTTTTGGGTTTGACAACCAAACGAGAAGATTAAGATTCAAATCACTTAAACATTAGGGAAAATAGTGTTATACTAAAGCAAGTATAACACTGTTTTTATCGAAGGAGTGTCAGATGAAAAAGACAATTTTGCTGGTTGATGATGAGATAGATATTCTAGATATTCAAAACCGCTATCTTATACAGGCAGGTTACGATGTTTTGGTCGCCCATGATGGTAAGGAGGGGTTAGAACTTTTCAGAAAAAAATCTATCGACCTCATTATCACAGATATCATGATGCCCAATATGGACGGTTATGATTTTATCAGTGAAGTTCAGTATATCGCTCCGGATCAACCCTTCCTCTTTACAACTGCTAAGACAAGCGAACAGGATAAGATTTATGGCTTAAGTTTGGGGGCAGATGATTTTATAGTCAAGCCCTTTAGCCCACGCGAATTGGTTTTAAGAGTGAATAATATCTTGCGTCGCCTTAGCCGTGGAGGAGAGACAGAACAGATCGAGTTTGGTGACTTGGTAATCAACCATGTGACTCATGAGGTTCGCATTGGGGATCAACCTTTGGAATTGACAGTAAAATCCTTTGAACTTCTATGGATATTAGCCAGCAATCCCGAGAGAGTCTTTTCAAAGACGGAACTTTACGAGAAGGTATGGCAGGAGGACTATGTGGATGATACCAATACACTCAATGTTCATATCCATGCTTTGAGGCAAGAGTTGACCAAGTATACAAATTCAAATGCTCCTGCTATCAAAACTGTCTGGGGTTTGGGTTATAAGATGGAAAGACCAAGAGGTAGAAAATGAAATTAAAAAACTATATTTTAGTGGGGTATCTAGTGTCGACTCTACTAACGATTTTGGTCGTTTTCTGGGCAGTCCAACGAATGTTGATCGAGAAAAGCGAAGTTTACTTTCTAGTTGGAATGACCTTGATTGCTAGTTTCATTGGCGCTGCAGTGAGCATCTTTCTCTTGTCGCCTGTTTTCTCTTCTCTGAAACATTTGAAAAAACAAGCTCAGGATATAGCAAGCAAGGATTTCAGCACAGAAATTGAAACCAAGGGACCATTAGAATTTCAAGAGCTGGGCCAGGCTTTTAATGACATGTCCCACAATTTGCAAGCCACCTTTCAATCACTTGATGAGAGCGAGCAAGAAAAGAGAATGATGATTGCGCAGCTCTCTCACGATATTAAAACTCCCATTACCTCCATTCAGGTTACTGTGGAGGGAATTCTAGATGGAGTGATTAAGGAAGAGGAGCGACTCCACTACTTAGCCACGATTGGTCGGCAAACCGAGCGTCTAAACAAGCTAGTGGAGGAATTGGATGTTCTGACTCTTAACACCCAACCTCAAGATACTGCTGATGAAGAAGTCGAAGAGGTCTTTTTAGATCAGCTGTTGATTGAGTCAATGAGTGAATTTCAACTCCAGATTGAACAAGAGGAGCGAGATGTTTACATTCAAGTATCACCTGAGTCGGCGAAAATCAAGAGCCATTCTGACAAACTTTCTCGCATTCTGGTCAATTTGTTAAACAATGCCTTTAAATATTCAGAACCAGGAACCAGAATCGAGGTTCTTGCCCAATTAACAGAACAAGAGCTGAGAATCAGTGTGAAAGACGAGGGTCAGGGAATCCTTCCTGAGGATTTGGAAAAGATCTTTAAACGACTTTATCGTGTAGAAACTTCGCGCAATATGAAGACAGGTGGACATGGATTAGGACTTGCGATTGCACGCGAACTAGCCCATCAGCTTGGTGGCGAAATCACAGCAGAAAGTCAATATGGCTTAGGAAGCAAATTTACATTCAGCCTCAATTTGAAATAAAGCTGTAAAATCCCTTTACATATCTAGCTTTTCATGGTATAATAGCCTTTGTGTGAAATAGCAGCAGGAAAGCATGAAGCTCGTCAACAGGTGTCTTATGACAAGTAACCTTGGCTGTTTAGGCGAAGGGCATCTGCACGAATCAGGGCTTTCTAAGTGACTATTTCCGCCAAATATTATTTATATCAGGAGGACATACATATGTCACGTTATACAGGACCATCTTGGAAACAAGCTCGTCGCCTTGGCCTTTCACTTACAGGTACAGGTAAAGAATTGGCACGTCGTAACTACGTACCAGGACAACACGGACCAAACAACCGTTCTAAATTGTCAGAATACGGTTTGCAATTGGCTGAAAAACAAAAACTTCGTTTCACTTACGGTGTAGGTGAAAAACAATTCCGTAACTTGTTCGTACAAGCTACTAAGATCAAAGGCGGAATCCTAGGTTTCAACTTCATGCTTCTTTTGGAACGTCGTTTGGATAACGTTGTTTACCGTCTTGGTCTTGCGACTACTCGTCGTCAAGCTCGTCAATTCGTAAACCACGGTCACATCCTTGTTGACGGAAAACGCGTTGATATCCCATCATACCGTGTAACTCCAGGTCAAGTAATCTCAGTTCGTGAAAAATCATTGAAAGTTCCAGCAATCCTTGAAGCAGTAGAAGCTACTCTTGGACGTCCAGCATTCGTATCATTCGATGCTGAAAAATTGGAAGGTTCATTGACTCGCTTGCCAGAACGCGACGAAATCAACCCAGAAATCAACGAAGCACTTGTCGTTGAATTCTACAACAAGATGTTGTAATATTTTATTGAATAAGATGGGCTGTAAAGCCTTGAAACTAAGCACTTTAGGCCTCTATCCTAGAGTGCTTTTTTTGATTTTACTACCCTTTTAGTTACCCATAACTAATTTTAGGTATAGTAATAGGGTAGCTCAAAAATGGGGCACCCTTTTTTATTTATAAATTGCTGATAGCTGTCTCAAAGATTGAGACGGCTTTTTTTGCACCCTCTTTGGTAGCATGGACATAAGTATTTAAAGTCATTGAGATATTAGAGTGTCCTAGTCTATACTGTAAATCTTTTGCCTCTATACCTGCATATAGCATGATCGTAGCATGAGTATGTCTGAAACCATGGAAACTAATATCAGGAACGCCAGCAGCTTTAAAATGACCTTGTAGTCTCTTTCTTAGCAAGCAAGCGTAGGCGTATTTTGTGGTAAAAGGAGTAAAGACAATTCTCGCAGACCGTCCTAGTTGCCATGCCTGGATTTGTTGACGCTTTTTATATTCCTTAAGAAGTGCTACTGTAGCTGTATCGATGTCAATCTCTCTTAGTCCTGATTTAGATTTAGGCGTGTTTGTTTCCTGGTATCTATTCAAAGTCTTAGAAATACTGATAATGCCTTTTTTAAGATCAATGTCAGACCACTCAAGAGCTAAAGCCTCTCCTATACGGCAACCACTAGCAAGCAATGTCTTATAAAGAACGTAGTCAAAGAAATTTTCATAGCTAGACAAGTCTAGGTTATCCAGGTAGTCTAAAAACTGTTTAAGTTCCTGGTTGCTGAAAAATTTGACTTTGTGCTCTTTATTTTGTTGCTTACGTGGGATAATGACATCTCTAGCTGGGTTGTGTTGGATCGCTTGCATTGTAACTCCATACTGGAGAATACGGCGATTTATATTGTTTAGAAAGCTATAGTTTGCATATGCCCCTTTTTCGCCCTTATTGGCCTTGTCAGCCCACTTATTGACTTGTTGCTGAATAATGGGAGTAGTAAGTTTATCTAGCTTGTAATCGCCAAAAACAGGCAAAATATGAATTCTTACGATACCCTCCATAGTTTGCTGAGAGTTAGGCTTAATTGTATTCTTGTAACTCTCCCACCATAAAGCGACTAGCTCTCTATAGGTTGTAATGGTTGGTTTTTCCTTTACGCTATATCCATTAGCTGCAAAAGCATTGACAGCCTCTCTAGCTTTGATTTTAACGCCCTTTTTAGTGTTGGCCGTGACTGTTGTCCTAGCCTTTTTCCCTGTAAGTTTATCAACGCCTAAATAAACACTTGCACGGTACACTGTAGCACCGTTTTTCTTTTTGTATTCTGTAATATTCATAGTCATACCTTTCTAACATCAGTAAGCAAGTATGGGATTTAGTTAAGTATTTATGAATATTGTTTTTATATGGTGCTGAGAGCTACGAGAATAGCCCTATTTTCGTTTGTTTTAGGTGTGATGATAAATTGTACCACTAATCTATAAAATCGCTTAGAGAGCGTTTTAGAGGTTATTTGCTTTGTTGAAATCTTCTAAGGCTTTCAAGTCTTTGGCGTAAGCTAATAGTTTTTGTTTGCTATCTTCTGAAAGTAACTCTATCAAATCTCTTAATTCTGAGTGAGCAATGGAATATCCTATTATTTCAGGGATAGGAACTTCGAAGTATTCTTCTAATTTTTCTAACTGTTCAGCTGAGTAACTACCGTGATTATTCTCCCATTCTTTTATAAGTTCTAAAGGGATAGAAGTCTCTTTTGAGAGTGTTTCTTGGGTTATACCTTTTTCTTTTCTTAGTTTAGGTATATTACACTCCCAAGAAAGGTGTTTAATAGGTTCTTGATACCCATAACCAAGTAGTATAGGAACAGATACTCCTAACAATTTTGCTAACTCTTCTGCTTTATTAGGCTTAATATCTGTTTCTAAGTTTTCCCATCGTGAGACAGTTTTTACAGATATATTGAGCTTATTTGCTATGTCTAATTGAGACAAGCCTGCTTTTTTTCTAAGCTCCTTAAGTTTATTTTTTATCATTTTGTTGCTACCTTTCAGAAACGATTATAACACAAAAGGAGAAAAAAAGACAAAAAAGTCTGTTTCTTTAAATAAAATACTTGACAAAGGACAAAAAAGTCTGTATTATAAACTTGAAAACAGACAAAAAAGTCTGTTTAGAAAGGAGGGCAATATGTTTATTTCAACGGAATTGGCTGAAAAGGTACGTGTTAAACGTGCTAAAGTTCAGCAGACAAAAAAGGCTGTAGCTGAGGAATTAGGTATTAAACCACAAACCTATACCAAAGTTGAAAATGGAGACTATGACGCTCCTAAGCGTATCTATGAGGCAGTCATGAACTGGCTAGTAGAAGATTTATAAGATTTCTTGCTACCTTTCACTAAAAGAAATCTGAGCAACAAAAAAAGCCTAAACAGTCGGCAAACTAGCAAGGCTTTTCACTTAAACAACTAAAACCAAAATAGCAAGTATGGGATTTAGTTAGGTATTTATTTAATTATATCACAAAATTGTGATTTGTGCCCAAACGAGAGAGCGCTAACTCTTTAAACTAGTTCTTATTCATGATTTCAATTTGGCGACTCAGAGCATGAATAAGAGTGGCAGGAAAGGCATTAAAAAGGTTCTATGACTTTTTCCCAATTTTGGAAGAAAGTCCTGGAGCAACTATACAAATAAAACATAATTGAGGTAAGAACATTATGGGCTTAAGTAACAGAAATATCAAGACTTTAGGAAATCAAATCAATGACATTATACTACGTCTTGAGCTTATGCAACTTGTTAGTGACGCTTTAATTTTAGCTGAAAACAGTGGAGCAGACTCTCAAGCGTTAAAACAGAATATGTCAGATACTCTTTGTACAATTTCTGATCAGGCAAAGCAACTACAAAAAGAGCTAGACATCATAGCTTGTAAGTTGACTAATTGTGACAATGATGAAGAATTGGAGGCAATTAGAAAGTATTGTGAATGAGTTAGACTTAACAACAGGGCAGAGTGTCGCTCTACTAGCTATCTTGCTAATACTCTTAGTTTATGAGCTTTATAGCCTATATAATGATAACACGGATAAAACAACACCAGGACAGGAACAAAAGAGCCTGGAGCTAAATCCTGACTATGGAGCATATATCCAAATAGCCGGTAAGAGACACAATTAGAAAGGGGCGTAAAATGCAACTATTATCAAGAGAGGCAGAGCTTGAGCTACTGGAAAAAGTGGGAGATCACTTAGAGAAAAGGCTTGAGCTTGAAAAGCAGCATAATGACGGCTGGGACTTAATTGCTAGAGCTGATCTACTAAATAAGCTAGGGATCAGTGGCACAACGTTGAATAATTGGGAAAAACACGGCTTAAAGCCGTATCAGTCGCCTTTTGAGAACAGTAAGAAAATTTATTACCGTAAGACCGATATATACAATTTTCTTGCAGTAGATTAGGGGGAATAATGACAAAGAAAAAAGAACAATGGACACCCGTCATAAAAAATCTACGCAAGGTAATTGTGGACGGTGTGGAGCAATGGGTGGAATTTGAAACAGAGGGCTATGTCATTCCTGCTAGTCACTCTTATTATGACATCGTCAGGGGAATTAACAAGGAGGTGCAACGGAAGAAAAATGGGAAATCGTAGAATGATAAGTAAGACAGTAACCCAAACTCAGAGATTTTTGAGGCTACCGTTAGAGGCGCAGGCTCTATATTTTCATTTAATTCAAAACTCAGATGATGATGGAGTAGTAGAGGCTTTTCCTGTTGTTAGAATGATAGGGGTTAGTGAGGATAGCCTAGGACTTTTGATAGTCAAGGAATTTATCAGGCCACTTAATGATGAAATGGTTTATTTTATTGTGGATTTTCATGAGCAGAATACTGTTAGAAAAGACAGATACAGTCCTAGTATCTATAAGCATTTATTAGAAAAACCACCTGAAGAATTTACTGGTTTACCAAGTGACAACCAAGAGGAAACCGTAGGTTTACCCAATATAAGTCAATATAAGTCAAGTCAATATAAGTCAAGTCAATCTAGGTCAAGTCAGAAAGACGAGGACGAAAATCCAATCTTTGAAAAATTAAAGTCTGCTTTTGGTCAAATGTCAGTCAATGGAACAATGATAGAAGAAGTGAGAGACCTACTAGAAATCCATGGCCAGGAGTTAGTTATCTATGCTCTTGAGGTAACTATCCTGAATGCTGGTAAGTCAATTAGATATACCAGGTCAATTCTTTCAAATTGGCAGGGGCTAGGACTTAAAACAGTAGAGCAAGTTAAGCAGCATGAGGAACAAAGGCAAAAGCTGAAACAGTCACCTAAACAAGCTGAGCCTTTTAGCCGTGAGGAATGGCTAAAAACACGAACAGAGGAAAACCCATTTTAGGAGGGTAAGCAATGGAAGATAAATTTGAGCAATATAACAACAGAAAAATTAGTGACAAGGTGTGTGAAGTGCACCATGTTAATTTTTGGCAAATTTCAACACCTATTAGAGGCAGTAAGGAACGGAATATACAAGAGTTTTGTCCTGAATGTACAAAGGAGTTAATAGATAGACAAGAGCAAGAGGGGGTTAATAATACCTTGAATGCTGAGACATATCTGAAAACCTACAATGTCCTTATGCGAGACAGTACGATCCCTAGAGAGTTGAAAGAGGCTAGCTTTGAGAATTTCATAGCTGAGACAGCCGAGGAAAAGCAATTACTGGAGTTTGCTAGAGGACAAGTGACTAAATACCTAGACGGTATGACAGGAAATACCTTATTTACAGGATCTACAGGCATAGGGAAAAGCCATTTAAGCGTTGCTATTGCTAAGGCTATAAACGAGGGCTACAAGGCCAAAGGAGAGCCTAAAAGCGTGTTATTTGTCAATCTAACAGAAATCCTTAGACGAGTTCGAGAGAGCTTTAACGCTCCTACTAGTCTAGAGGGCTATTACTCAAGAATGCTAAAAGAGGTTGATTACCTGGTACTTGATGATTTAGGTATAAAATCAGATAGCCCTAACAATAAGGGTAAATCTGCCTGGGAAGAAGAATTTATCTTTGATATTCTCAGCAACAGAGAAAAAACCATCATCACTACAAACTTGAGTAGCTCAGAAATCGCTAGTATGTATAGCGACAGAGTGGCCAGCCGTGTCAGAACAGGCCTAGAGGGGAACTTTTTCAAGTCATTCACGATCAAGGATAAACGATACTCAATTAGCAGCCTAAAAGATAAAGTCGCTCAAAACTACGTAGGTTAAAAAAAGTATGCACTGGGTGCAGGTGCACCCTTAAAAGGTGGAGGTTTTGCATTCCAAAAATGGAACTCAAAAAGGAGCTAAAGTACACTAAAAAGGGTAGTAAAAAGCGTTGAATAGTTAAAAATATCAGTTATATCAACGCTTTAGGACTACTGAGATTACAATAAGTTCATATAAAGTAAAGGAGTAATCAAAATGACAAACTACAAAGAAAAACACCGTTTCAGTTACAAATTTGAAAATACTGAACATGCAAAGGCAAACAAAATAGCTGAGGTGGCAAGTATTGCTATTCATGGTTATTTCATGGGTACTGGAGAAAGCCCAGTAACAGAAACAATTATTAGTGGAGATGGAACTATAACAGTAGATTATCAAGGTAGAACAGCAATGGGGGAAACCCTGAAACGTATTTGTTTAGGTTTTGCTAATTACTATGAACAGGATACAGAGGGAGAGGAGATTTAATATGGCACTAAATGCAGAACAACTTAAAAAGATGTTAGATAAAGGCTTTGTATTATTCTCAAAAAATGGTATAATTAATTCAGCCAAGTTACCAGAGTTTGGTAGTCTAATCATCAAAACACAAGATGGTAAACCCATTCAAAAGGAAACTAGGCAAAAAGAAAAAATTTAGCTGCTGACTAGAAAACTAGAGGCATGATATAAGAGTTTAACTGCTCTTTGTCATGTCTCTTTTTGTTTTAGTCAGAGAAAGGAGGAACTTTGGGAACAGGGGTATCTGTCAAGATTGATTTAAAAGGTATTGAGCGTAAAGTAACACCTATGGGATTAGCGAGAGCCAAAGAGGCAGTTACTAATCAGATGGTTATGGACATGCACCGTTTTATACCTAGGCGATCTGGAGAACTAAGAGGAAACTTAACTAAGGCCAATGGGAGAATAGTCTATAATGCGCCGTATGCAAGAATGCAGTTTTACGGCAAGAAACGGAAAGGGTTCGTTTCAGATAAACAGCTTAAGTTTTTCTTTGCGAATAAAGAGGAACTACTAAAATATAAAAAAGCCCCAGGAACAGGACCGAGATGGGATAAAAAAGCTAGCGCTCTATATTCTAAGGACTGGGAACAAGTAGCTAAAAGAGCGCTAGAATTGAAATAAAGGAGAATTACCATGACACTACAACAAATAAAGGCACAAATTTACAACCTAGGCACTTATAAGCAACAAAAGATTGAGGCTTATGGAAAAATGAAAAAAGAACTTTGGGAAAAAGTTCGAAATCAGGTTTTATATCAGTCTGAGGCTGAGCTACGCCTGGAGAATTTTAAGAAAGAGGCCGATCAGTATTCAGATACTGAGTTTGCCAATATTCTCGCTAAGCTAGAGAACTTTGAACAAACAGAACTAGAGCAAATTAAATCAGAGTATGAAACTGTAACGGCTGATAATGTTGCTGAGTTGAATTTGTTAGGCACTATGAAAGTATCGGAACAGGAGCTACTAAACTACCTAGAGAAATACAAGCGAAACCCATTGGCCATTAAGAAATTACATGAAATTGGAACAGCTAATAACATTGCTTTGCCTAGCTATATCCTGAAAGAGGATAGGCTAGCTGAACTGTTAAAGGTATTCAAGCAACATGCTAAGAGCTATCATGATACTCCAATCATCGATAGTAACGGTTCAGCAAGTGATCTAGCTTTCATGTTAGTTTTAGCTAGTGATGAATTGAATACAGCTTTAGAGACATACTCTAATCATTTTGATACGGCTCTAGGGCTATCTGAGAGTTTGTAAAACTAGTCAAAAGTGTATCAGCGATAAAATACCTGGTACACTTTTTAGAACGGTTTACGGAGCGTTTAGAGCGTTCCAATGAAGTATAATTTCCGAAACGAACACGGTGAGAGGGTGCTAAATGGAGAGAGATGCTAGAGGGCGTTTTTTACCAGGTAATCAAGTTGCTAGAGGTAATCGAGGAAATAGACAACCGAAGTATGGAAACAATAATGCTATGAGACACGGTTTATATAATCGTTATACAGGCCTTTTACCTAGTAGAAATGGCAGCCTTTCAATCTATAAAAACGGAGTATATTTAGGCTCTTTACATAAGAAATACTATTACACAACAGAAAAGGGCGAGATAATGATAGACGTACAAGTAGTACAACGCCTAATAGATGTTTGTGGATTGCCAGAAAGTCTTTTCGGAGATCCTGAGTACGTTGAATACTATGAGTAATGTCCGTTTTTGGACTTAACTAAAACAAAAAAAGCCAAGGCACTCCGCCTCAGCTATAATCTCAATAATATTATTATACCATAAAGGAGGTCAAGGCATGACACCAGAGCAGGTAAAAGAAAAACTAGAGGGCGTCAAGTGGATCAATAAAGAAATAGAGAGCTTATATTTGGAGCTTGAAGCTCTAGAAAGTGGTATTATCAAAAAGCAAGAACTGAGCACTACCAGAGTACAAACAAGCAGGGTAAATACAGCAGAGAATAACCTTATAAGTGTTCTAAAACTAAAAGAGGATATACTACAGAGAATTGAACGCCTTACTAAGGAAAGAATGGAAGTATCTGAGCTAATTGATAAGCTGATCAATTCTTTTGAGCGTTCTATTCTGAGGCTTTTTTATTTGAATGATCTCGACGCTTGGGAGGTTGCTGAGGAAATAGGTAAATCTACATCCTCGATCTATCGGGCGAAACAGGCCGCTATAGAAAACTTAACAGGTATAGTAAATGGGGATTGATTTATACCTATGTTAAAACCCTAAGATTACCCTAAGGTAACATCTTTAAAAATAGCAAGATTTTAGCAAGGTACAGAGCTTTTTTAGAACCATAAAACGGTAAGGTTTTGGTAAGGTATCGAAGTTTTCTAATGGTGAGGTTTTGGTGAGGTACAGGGGTTTTTATAGAATAAAAAATGTAGAAAAATTCTCGAAAAGTGGAGAATTAAGAGGTTATTATGGTATAATCTAGGCAGTAATAAATAAGGAAAAAAAGATGAAAAAAATTTCAATCTTTATAGATGACTCTGGGGTTTTCCACTCTAATCATAAATATTTTGTATATGCTGGTTTTTGTTTTCTTTCTAACGAGGATAAGACAGCTGCAAAAAAGAAGTATCGCTCGCTTAATTCAAAGATAAAAAAAGAAAAGGGCATAGAGGGAGAGCTTAAGGCGTCAACCATTGAGAAAAAGCATAAAAACGCCCTATATAAAGTCCTTAGAAATGAAATTAGTTTCTCTGTGACAGTTAATTTAAAGCGTGTCCATTCAGGCGTTATGAAAGATAAAAAATCACGTCAACGATTTAAAGACTATGCTCTAAGGAGAGTAGTGAAAGAATTGTTTAAAAAGTTACTTGATCAGGGCACAATAAGTAAAGGCGATGACATTGAACTTTATCTAAATATTGACCAGCAAGGTGTAGCTACTAATGGTTTGTATGGTTTAGGCGAGGGTATCCATGAGGAGTTTAAGTATGGTATCAATAACTTTAACTATGGGAGTTTTTACCCTCCAATTTTAGAGGGAGAATTCGTAGTCTATACAAAGTCATGTATCTCAGCAAATGACTACCTTATACAAGCTGCTGACATCTTAGCTAATAGAGTTTGGAATTCTTACGAGAAACAGGTCAAAGAGTTGCTAAATATCCCTAATCATATAATTTTAAATTTACCGTAGTTTTTACTTGCCAAAAGTCTGCACGTGGTATAAAATAGAATTACAGGTATAAGTACACTGTTTAAACATCTGAACTGTGATTAAAGCAATTAAGTGTATGTTAAGTACTCCACACTCAGATGGGAAAGCACCGAATGGTGCTTTTTTTGTAAAATTTTGATATAATATTATTGAGGAAATGAAGTAGAAAAATATCGGACGCACACGCACCCGAAAGGGTATCTGAGAGGTGGGGAATGTCCGTCCCACCATTTCCTAAGCGCTTAGGACAATCTAGGCGCTTTTGCTTGCCTTGTTTGAAAGAAAACACTACGGAAAAGGATTTGATTTATATGGCAATATTAGATGATTTACAAGCGTTATATGATAACGGTTGGGACGCCTCTTTTGTCTACAAAGGGCAAGACTGTGCTATCTTACCCAATTCTGCAACGGACATCCAAGTCTCTATAGGGTCTCAAACATATGTAGTATCCTCTCTTGATGAATTAGCAAACTTAGACATTGACGGTCAAAAATTGTCACAAATAATGTCTAAAACAGAAGTACAGTATTATTAAAATAAAAAGCACCTATTATAGGTGCAATTTACTTGCTTACTGAACTCATCAATTTAATTCCCCTTTTTGTTACCCTTTATATTTTCTCTACTTATTTATAATCAATAAACTTTTGAAGAAACAGGGTAAAAAACAGAGCAGGCTTAGGCCTGTTTTTATATACCTTATAATAGGAAGATAACAAGATGCTTTAATTTTAAGAAATATCTTACAGAAAGCCTACAACAGTGGGCTTTTTGCTTTGTCTTAAAAGGTTGATTTCTGGGTTTGCTTAGATATTTGCTAGATTGATTTCATTGCTGCTTCAAAGAATGAGACGGCTTTTTTTGCGTTCTCTTTTGAGAGGTAAAAAGAAGCGTGACCCTCCCACAGCTATAGAGCTTTTAGGCGGGAAAACCACACTTCTTTCTTGAATTAATTTTACATCATTTTGACTTAAAAAACAAATAGAGGCGTCCCACCTCCTACCGCAGAAAGATCTGTTTCAAGGGGAGATGGAAAACCTCTATTCGTTAATTTAATTATAGCCTAAAAAACTTTTAAATACAAGGCTATTGAGATAGTAAGGGGGAAAAAAGAAGTAACCATCATTCCGACCACATAGTAGACAGGGGGGAACAAGATTACTTCCTTTATTTACTTAAGTATACAACATTTTTACAAGAAAGCAAAGTAGCAGGTTAGTCTAATGGGGTGCTTGTTGTACTTTAGCAAGTAAGGTGTGCTATAATGCTTTTAACAGGAACTAAAAGCCATTAGTAAATAACTAATATTGGGTCATATTGTTCCGATGTTAGAGAGAAGGAACTTAATGAAATTATGGGAATATGTTGATAAAAATGTTCGCCTTATTTTAGAAGATGGGACCTCCATCAAGGGTAGGGTGGTTGATTGGTTTGACGGTTATGATTTAGATGGTCCTGACGAAATAGTTATAGGTGATCGCTCATATCCTGAAGATATTATCAAGAAAATCAAAATTATTAGTGCTTAGTTCAACCTAGGCGATTTTATCGACTAACTATAAAAAGTATAAGAACTATCGAAAAAATAGCAGAGAGGAAAATAAATGAGTAAACAGCTTTGGAAGTATCTTCGATCAAGGGTTCAGATAGTCACTAATTGCGATAAGATAATCAAGGGACGTGTCATAGACTTTGTTGACGAAATGGACAATGATGAGCAAGATGAAATCACTATTCTCATTGCTAATCCTAGTCCAGATGAAGCTACTGAAATTTCTCTCTTTGAGAGTGAGATTGTCTCGATTAAAACAATCTCATAGGACTTAGAACAATCTAGGTGCTTTTACCTGCCTTATTTGAAAGAAAACACTATGGAAAAGGATTTAGTTTATATGGCAATATTAGATGATTTACAAGAGTTATATGACAATGGTTGGGATGCCTCTTTTGATTATAATGGTCAAGTATGTGGGATTTTTCCTAATTCGGTTCATGATATTGTAGTGGTGATTGGAGATAAGGAATACCAGGTATCATCATTCATTGATCTGATTTCTCTAAAAATTGACGATAACACTTTAGTAGAAATTATGGATGGAATTGAAGTGCAGTATTATTAAAATAAAAATCATCTTTGATGAATGAACTGCACCCCAAAAATTAGATTTTGTCTGTTAAATTTTTGGAACGTAGCTCAATATGCTACAACGTTCTTATTAGGAGGGGAAGGGTAATGGGTTATAGTCAACAAGTATTAGACATGCTCCAGCAAACAGTCAGTGGTCAGATTGATAATTTTTGGGATTTTTCCTTTACGTTTAACGCTCTTTTTGGAGAAGATGCGGAATTTTCCGAGGCTTGGGATAATGAAAACTCTGAAATGTTTGACGCTCTCAATGACTTTGAGTTGATGATATTTTTAGAGGAACATGATCCAAGCGACAAACAAGGTTTTATCGATTTCTTAACACCTTACTACGAAAAAGCAAAGCAATTAGCCAATATTGAAAGGAATATTTAAATGACACTCTGGAAATTTAACCGTACAGATGTAATTATCACGTTAAAAAATGGCGCGGTAGTTAGAGGATTTGTAGAAGACTATTGTGACGCCTCTGACAATGACGAGGAGATTGACTCCTTGCTGGTAGATGTTGATGGAACTCTTTATGAATATTTTGAAGATGAAATCGTCAGCATCATAGAAAGCTAGTAGTGGGAATAGAATCTAAGGAAAAAATCTTGTTTGTTGAGATTGTTTTAGTTGGGATGGTCCTATATGAAAAAGGATGAAATTAAAAAATATTTAGACAAAGATCTTGAATTTAATTATAATAGCCGAGGTGCTTGCTTTTTATCGAGTATATGTGTAGTTGGTTATGATTATGAAGGTCAGCAGTTTGATACAATTGATGAAGCTATGGAAGCTAAAGTATTTGACGGGAAAAGCTTAGTAGATATATGGGATGAAGTTTTTCCACAAGTTTTTTAAAATGAAAAGCACCTTTGATGAACTGCACCCCAAAAGTTAGATTTTTTCTGTCTAACTTTTGGGGTGCAGTTCAAATGTATGAGATATTTTTAGTTTTGATTTAATTTCGATATTTTTCCGGAAAATACTTATTTTTCGGAAAGTCAAGATTTTGTTATTATTTATGATATACTGGTACCGTAATTATATCCTTACAGAGGTTAAGTAAGGGTTTCAGTACACGTCAATAGATGTCAAAATATTGATTTTAAGCGATTTTTGATTTTTGGAAACTCATTATATCGCACTACAAATCAATAAAAACTCTACCTTTTACTCTACCTTTTTTAGATAAATATATCATCTGGATATTGAAGTTAAGCCCTGCTATCATTTCGATGGCAGGGCTTTTTAATGTTTGGGACACTACCTTCTTATCTATATTTTGATGGAGCTGAAGTTGACATCTACAAAGTTTAATGTTAAAATACATTCAAAAATATATTTGAATGAGGTGCTTTATGGTTCAAAATGTTGTTACTTCAATAATCCTGTATTCTGGGACAGCCGTAGACTTACTTATTATCCTAATGTTATTTTTTGCCAAAAGAAAAAGCAGAAAAGACATCATTAACATCTATTTAGGACAATTTCTAGGCTCTGTTAGTCTAATATTGCTAAGTTTACTTTTTGCATTTGTCTTAAATTATATTCCTAGTAAAGAGATTTTAGGTTTGCTCGGTTTGATTCCAATTTTCCTAGGACTCAAAGTTTTGCTTTTAGGAGATTCTGATGGAGAAGCTATTGCAAAAGATGGTTTGCGCAAAGATAATAAAAACCTGATTTTTCTAGTCGCTATGATTACTTTTGCAAGTTGTGGTGCTGACAATATTGGTGTTTTTGTCCCATATTTTATTACCTTAAATTTAGCGAATTTGATAGTGGCTTTACTTACCTTTCTAGTCATGATTTATCTCTTGGTTTTTTCTGCCCAAAAATTGGCACAAGTCCCTTCTGTTGGAGAAACTTTGGAAAAATATAGCAGATGGTTTATTGCCGTTGTTTATTTAGGACTGGGGATGTATATCCTGATTGAAAACAACAGCTTTAACATGCTAAGGACTGTGTTCGGCTAGGAGAAAAAATTATGAAAAAAGATAGTATCTGCCAAGTGAATATTATAAATCAGCAAAATGTTACAACCGCAACGAACTACCTTGAAAAGGAAAAAGTCCAAAAATCACTTCGTATTTTATCAAAGTTTACCGATAATAAACAGATAAATATCATCTTTTATCTCCTTGCTGTTGAAGAACTCTGTGTCTGTGATATAGCCTGTTTACTAAATCTCAGTATGGCATCTGCCTCCCACCATCTTCGTAAACTAGCCAATCAAAACATCTTGGATACTAGAAGAGAGGGGAAAATTATATATTATTTTATAAAAGATGAGGAAATCAAAGACTTTTTTAATCAACTAGGATAACAACTATTTTTACTACTTTATCATGATTATATATAGGACTTATCTATGAAATTTTTTGATAAAAATTACTCACATGAAAGACTACTCGTAGCAAATCTTTAAGAAAAAAGTATAATTTAAAGCAAAGCGACCTAGGTAATGCAGGTCAAGTTAGCCAAGTTTAAAAGGGAGAAATCTGAAAGAAAATGTATCTTTGATAGTAGTCATTTATTGTGAAATATGATATATTTATTAATTAGATGGATGAATACTTCTAGAGTTAAATATAGCATAATAGGGACAGACTTTTTGGTTTATTTTTGTTTGTAGTCGGATTATGAAAGAATATCCAATATTATGCGATAAGATAGAATGTTACAAAAAAGAAAGGGGATGCAATCTGATGAAGAAAGATAGATTAATTGCATTGACAGATGCTGTTCTAGCAATTATTATGACCATTTTGATTTTAGAGTTAGAAAAACCAACGACACCAAGTCTTCAAGCTTTTTGGGATTTACGGCAAAATTTCTTTGCTTATTTTCTTTCCTTTTTCTGGTTGGGATCGTTATGGATGGCACTAAACACATTATGGGAAAAGGTTGAGAAAATTTCCTCAGAAATTATTTGGTGGAATTTGTTTCTACTCTTGGAGCGGCAGGAGTTCTCTTTGGAGAATTTCATGCCATCCAAGATACCAGTCTGAATGATGTGGTGGACCGGATCTATATAAATGTCAAGGATTTACCGTTTCAGTCCTTGGGAGCTTTAGCTAATATCCTGTCTGATGTTAAGAAGGGACTGATTCAAGACAGTCATATCTGGTCTTTCTTCCAGTCATTTTTCAAACAATATCAGTTGATGATCAGCTTAAATCAGATCTATCAGTTTGTCTATCTTTCTCTGATGGAGATCATGTCCTATCTTCACTTTGATTATTGGAAAAAACGGCTCGGTCAGGAGCTAGTATGAATAAGGAGAACAAATGAGACGTTTAAAAATGTTATGGCATATTATACAGGTTACGGGTTTTACTCGGTTTGCTCTGAGTTTTGTGACCTTTGTTTTTGGGTCAGGAGGCGTGCTTTTCCTAGTTGAACCTGCTATCACAAATTACGGAGACGGTCTTTGGTATGCTTTTGTGACTTCGACGACTGTCGGCTACGGGGATCTCCTAGCTGTGACCTTGATTGGAAGGATTACCAGTGTCTTCTTGACGATTTATGGGCTCATATTTTTTGGCTGTTTATCAGCTGTTATTATTAATTATTATACCGATTTAAATAAGGAAAGAGGAGAGGACAAATGACTGCCAATTATTCAACACGGGAATACCGTGAGAAATTATACGATGACCTTCATGTTCGATTGAGAGATACAGCGATTTTGATGTGTGCAATTTTTATTGCCTCTATCGGTCTAAATATGAATTCAACAGCTGTTATTATTGGAGCCATGTTAATTTCACCTCTCATGACACCGATTGTTGGACTGGGATTCGGTTTAGCTATTTTTGATACGCGTTTAATCAAGCAATCTCTAGAGGTTTTATTGACTCAAGTGTTGGTCAGTTTGCTTGTCTCGACTCTGTATTTCTGGATTTCTCCCTTGTCTTATGCAAGTAGCGAGTTGATCGCACGAACCTCTCCAACCATTTGGGATGTTCTCATTGCTATTGCTGGTGGGATTGCTGGTGTGATCGGTTCAAGGAAAAAAGAAGCAAACAATATCGTGCCAGGAGTAGCCATTGCTACAGCTTTGATGCCGCCTATCTGTACTGCTGGCTATGGTTTAGCTAATGGGAATGTACGATTTTTATTGGGGGCTCTCTATCTTTTCTTGATCAACTGTGTCTTTATCATGCTAGCCAACATTGTTGGAACAAGAATTTTGATGAGAAAATCTCCTTTAACTTCATTTAAAGAGCTGAGCATTAAAATGAGAATTGGCTTGATTTCTTTGATTGTATTGTTGATTCTTCCAGCTAGCTATTCGGCAGTTACTCTGACAATAGAACAAGCGCGCAAAGAAGGGATCAAACAGTTTGTAGGAAAAGAGTTCGCCAATTATACGGTTATTAATCAAGTCTACAAGTCAAGTAACAATGAATTGGTCTTGACGGTTGTTGGAGATCCGATTTCAGAAGAAGAATTAGAAACACTCCACCAAAAACAAGCCTCTTACGGTATTCAATCTGTTCAATTGAAAGTGAATCAAGTTCAGAACTCGCCAACATTAGATAGTGAAGCGACCAAGGAATTTTATGAAAACATTGACAAGTATATTGATCAAAAACTCTCTGAAAAAGATTCACAAAACGATCTCGTAAAAGAAAATGAAGCAGACAAGGATTGAGGACAATGAACTGAATCGGTTTTTACGCCGTGTTTTTCTTGTATCTTCCTCTTTCTTACTTATAGCAGGTTGTTTTTGCTTGAATAAGAAATAAATTAGAAGTTCTATCATCTAAGAAAAATGATGAAAAAAATCATTTAACTAATGGTGTGAACGTTTAGTGTTTATCAGCTCCATTCTCTGTAATTTTGGGGGTAAAATCCACACCATTTAGATAAAATTAGTTGAATTTGATTGGAAAAACGCTTTTATAAAAGCGGAGAAAAGTCTTGATATTACGCTGTTTTTAGTCCAACTGAAATTCATACTTTCCAAACCAGGTCTTACGATTTGTAAGTAAAAGAGCAAATAAAAAAGAGGAGCTTGACACTAAAGTTCCTCTTCTTTTTAAATAAACGAATCAGTTTCTTATTACATAAAAGGTAGTGAAAAAGGTAGTGATTCGATTGATTCATATCGCAATGTAGTGAAATTTCGAAATTCAAGAATTGCTTTAAATCAAGGTTTCTAAAGTCTACTGACGTGTAGTGAACCCTTATTTAACCTCTGTAAACACAACGTGTTTGCGAAGTTTTGGTGAGTATTTCTTCAATTGAAGACGGTCTGGAGTGTTACGTTTGTTTTTAGAAGTAAGGTACAAGCGTTCACCAGATTCTTTGTGTTCAAGTGTGATATTTACGCGCATGGTATCTCCCTTCTATTATTCAGCTGATGCAGCTTTAGCGATTTTACGTCCTTTGTAGTATCCTTTAAGTGATACGCGGTGAGAACGTGAGTAATCTCCAGTAGTTTCGTCAAAGTTTACAGATGGAGCTGTTACTTTGTAGTGTGTACGACGTTTGTTTTTCTTCGCTTTTGAGGTGCGACGTGCAGGTACTGCCATTTTGATTTCTCCTTTTAAGATATAATTCAGTTAGGTTTGATTTTCATCAACTTTAATAGTATATCAAAACTTTTTTGTAAAGTAAAGTTACTTGACAAAAAAAAGATGAAAAAATTCTCCTGTCCGATCTAGCAGACAGGAGAAGGTGTTAAATATCAATCTCAAATGGTTCGTCAATGGTTTCTGATACGTATTTTCCGTCTTTCTTCCGTTGCTTGACACACTCTGTAAGGAGATATTCGATTTGCCCATTGACTGAACGAAAGTCGTCTTCTGCCCATGATGCGAGTGCAGCGTATAACTTTGTTGAGAGTCGAAGGGGAATCTGCTTTTTTTTAGCTTCAGCCATCTTTAGTAAAGACTTCCTGCGTTGACAATTGGTTGTGCATCATGATTACCACAGAGAACGACTAGGAGATTTGAAACCATGGCAGCTTTTCGTTCTTCGTCAAGTTCTACCAATTCTCCTTCATTGAGACGTTCTAGTGCCATTTCAACCATTCCCACAGCGCCGTCTACAATCATCTTACGGGCATCAATAATGGCAGATGCTTGTTGGCGTTGAAGCATAACAGCTGCAATTTCTGGTGCATAAGCTAGATAAGTGATACGTGCTTCAAGGATTTCCAAGCCAGCATCTTCTACGCGACTTTGGATTTCTTCACGAATACGGTTAGCTACAATTTCACTAGAGCCACGGAGACTACCTTCATCTGCTTGTCCATCCCCTGTAGTATCTACATTAGGAGACACATCGTAAGGATAGATGCGGACAATATTACGAAGGGCGCTATCACACTGCAATGAGAGATATTCTTTATAGTTATCAACGTTGAAGACTGCTTTGGCTGTATCGACAACTCTCCAAGTTACCGCAATTCCAATTTCAACAGGGTTACCTAAGCAATCGTTAATCTTTTGACGGGAATTGCTCAAAGTCATAACTTTGAGGGAAATCTGTTTCTTGCCAATTTCAAGGTTTACATCATTGCCATTTGATGATTTCATTCCTGAAAAAGGAGATTTTGTGCTAACATCACCACTTTGACCAAGTCGAGTGTGGTTTGCAGGGTTGACTGCTATGCTAAAAGGATTGACAAAGTAAAAACCAGGTTCTTTGATGGTACCTGTATAATTACCAAAGAGGGTCAAAACCAGAGCTTCCTGAGGTTTGACAACTTTTAAACCAGCATGAGCTAGAACTGAAATTAAGATTAATAAAAGACCGATAATAATTCCAAAAACGTTTTCCGAACCAGCACCCATTATAAATATAAAGATACCAAGTACGAGTGTCAACTCAATGAGAATCAATGCGAATACACCATTTGGTTTTGAATTGATGAGTTTTTCAGTCATAAGAACGACCTCCTGCTATATGATATCTAAATGATATCACTTTGTTTTAGAAAGTCAAGAAATAAATGTAACATTATTAAAGAAAATATTACTGTATAGAATTTTCTGAAAATTCAAGAATTTTCTTCTGTTCATTGCCTTTAAAATGTGCTATAATAGTAAAAACTGAAACGGGAGGGATAAGATGACTGAATTAGATAAACGTCACCGCAGTAGCATTTATGACAGCATGGTTAAATCACCAAACCGTGCTATGCTTCGAGCGACTGGTATGACAGATAAGGACTTTGAAACACCGATTGTGGGAGTGATTTCGACTTGGGCGGAAAATACACCATGTAACATCCACTTGCATGATTTCGGGAAATTGGCTAAAGAAGGTGTCAAATCTGCGGGAGCTTGGCCTGTACAGTTTGGAACCATTACCGTAGCGGACGGGATTGCCATGGGAACGCCTGGTATGCGTTTCTCTCTAACATCTCGTGATATCATCGCAGACTCAATCGAAGCGGCTATGGGTGGTCACAACGTGGATGCCTTTGTCGCTATCGGTGGCTGTGATAAGAACATGCCTGGTTCTATGATTGCTATTGCTAATATGGATATCCCGGCTATTTTCGCCTATGGTGGGACTATTGCACCGGGAAATCTTGATGGCAAAGATATTGACTTGGTTTCTGTTTTTGAGGGAATCGGGAAATGGAACCACGGTGACATGACAGCTGAGGACGTGAAACGTCTTGAATGTAATGCCTGCCCTGGCCCTGGTGGCTGTGGTGGTATGTATACTGCTAATACCATGGCGACTGCTATCGAAGTTCTCGGTATGAGTTTGCCAGGATCTTCATCTCACCCAGCTGAATCAGCTGACAAGAAAGAAGATATCGAAGCAGCAGGACGAGCTGTTGTCAAGATGCTGGAGCTTGGTCTCAAACCATCAGATATCTTGACTCGTGAAGCTTTTGAAGATGCCATCACTGTCACTATGGCTCTCGGTGGTTCTACAAATGCCACTCTTCACTTGCTTGCCATTGCCCATGCGGCTAATGTTGACTTGTCACTTGAGGACTTCAATACGATCCAAGAACGTGTGCCTCACTTGGCTGACTTGAAACCATCTGGTCAGTATGTCTTCCAAGACCTCTATGAAGTCGGTGGTGTGCCTGCTGTTATGAAGTACCTGTTGGCAAATGGATTCCTTCATGGCGACCGTATCACATGTACTGGTAAGACAGTCGCTGAAAACTTGGCTGACTTTGCAGACCTCACACCAGGCCAAAAAGTCATTATGCCACTTGAAAATCCAAAACGTGCAGATGGTCCGCTTATCATCTTGAACGGGAATCTTGCCCCTGATGGTGCGGTTGCCAAAGTATCAGGTGTTAAAGTGCGTCGTCACGTTGGACCAGCTAAGGTCTTTGACTCAGAAGAAGATGCGATTCAGGCTGTCTTGACAGATGAAATCGTTGATGGCGATGTTGTCGTTGTTCGTTTTGTTGGACCTAAGGGTGGTCCTGGTATGCCTGAGATGCTGTCACTTTCATCCATGATCGTTGGTAAAGGTCAAGGAGACAAGGTTGCCCTCTTGACAGACGGACGCTTCTCTGGTGGTACTTATGGTCTGGTTGTTGGACATATCGCTCCTGAAGCTCAGGACGGTGGACCGATTGCCTACCTCCGTACAGGCGATATCGTTACGGTTGACCAAGATACCAAAGAAATTTCTATGGCCGTATCCGAAGAAGAACTTGAAAAACGTAAGGCAGAAACAACCTTGCCACCACTTTACAGCCGTGGTGTTCTCGGTAAATATGCCCATATCGTATCATCTGCTTCACGTGGAGCCGTGACAGACTTCTGGAATATGGACAAGTCAGGTAAAAAATAAACTCATACTCTTCGAAAATCTCTTCAAACCACGTCAACGTCGCCTTGCCGTACTCAAGTACAGCCTGCGGCTAGTTTCCTAGTTTGCTCTTTGATTTTCATTGAGTATCAAAAAGCAAGCCATCTTCGGCTTGCTTCTTTTTATCTTCAAAAGTGATTTGCCTCATTAACGAGGTGGCAGTCCAAGGGCAATACGGCCGTAGCGACTGATTCGTGTGATCTTCCAGGCAGGCGACCAGGTAACTTCAACCTTGACATCTTCGATACCCTCGATTTGTTTCAGACCTGCGACGATTTCAATAGGCAGGCTTTCGGCGCAATCGCAGGCGGTGTCGGTGAAGGTCATGACAATCTTGCAGAGGCCTGTTTCGTCCAGATTGATTTCATAAATCAGTCCTAGATTGTAAACATCCAATTCCACATCTGTATCAAAAACCTTCTCTAGTTTTTCGATAATTTGGTCTTGCAAGGCCAAAGCGCGGTCATTGATTTTGATATCGTCTCTCATAACAGTCCCTCCACGTGATAAATATCCTCTATTTTCTCATAATTCTGACAATTTGGCAAGTTTTTGATGAATTTTCTGAAAAGACTCTCTTGCGATTTTCTCCTCTCACTGTTTTAATCCCTCTATTTATGGTAAAATAAGACTATTAAGTTTAAAGAGGATTCCCTATGAAATTACAAAAACCAAAAGGAACGCAGGATATCTTGCCTGCTGAATCTGCCAAGTGGCAGTACGTTGAGGGCTTTGCCCGTGAAATTTTCAAGCGCTATAACTATGCAGAAGTGCGCACACCTATTTTTGAGCATTACGAGGTCATCAGTCGCTCTGTCGGAGATACAACGGATATCGTAACCAAGGAAATGTACGATTTTTATGACAAGGGTGACCGCCATATTACCCTCCGTCCAGAAGGAACTGCGCCCGTTGTCCGCTCTTATGTGGAAAATAAACTCTTCGCACCAGAAGTGCAAAAGCCAAGTAAGTTCTATTACATGGGCCCTATGTTTCGTTATGAGCGTCCACAGGCAGGGCGTTTACGCCAATTCCACCAGATTGGTGTTGAGTGTTTTGGCTCTAGCAATCCAGCTACCGATGTGGAGACCATCGCTATGGCAGCTCATTTCTTGAAAGAAATCGGTATCCAAGGTGTCAAATTGCATCTTAACACTCTTGGAAATCCTGAGAGTCGTGCGGCTTACCGTCAAGCCTTGATTGATTATTTGACACCGCTCAAGGAGACCTTGTCTAAGGATAGCCAACGTCGTTTGGAGGAAAATCCTCTCCGTGTCTTGGACTCTAAGGAAAAAGAAGACAAGGTGGCAGTAGAAAATGCACCGTCTATCTTGGATTTCCTTGATGAAGAAAGCCAAGCTCATTTTGATGCTGTCCGTCAGATGTTGGAAAATCTTGGAGTAGACTATATCATCGATACCAATATGGTACGTGGTCTGGACTACTACAACCACACCATTTTCGAGTTTATCACTGAGATCGAGGGTAATGACTTGACAGTCTGTGCGGGTGGTCGCTACGATGGCTTAGTTGCTTATTTTGGTGGTCCTGAGACTGCTGGATTTGGATTTGGTCTTGGTGTAGAACGTCTACTTCTCATCCTTGAAAAGCAAGGGGTGGCCCTCCCTATCGAGAATGCCCTAGATGTTTATATCGCAGTCTTGGGTGAAGGAGCAAATGTTAAGGCCTTGGAATTGGTACAAACCCTTCGCCAACAAGGATTCAAAGCAGAGCGTGATTACCTCAACCGGAAGCTCAAAGCTCAGTTCAAGTCAGCCGATATCTTTGCGGCTAAGACCCTCATCACTCTCGGAGAGAGCGAAGTCGAAAGCGGACAAGTGACAGTTAAGAACAACCAAACACGAGAAGAAGTGCAAGTGTCGCTTGATGCTATTAGCCAAAACTTCTCAGAAATCTTTGAAAAATTAGGCTTTTAATAGTAGAAAAACTGGTCAGGACCTTACTCCTGACCGTTTTCTTTTGCAAAATGACAAAAATCATAAACTTTTTGACAAATATACTTGTCAAAAAGAAAAAGATGTGTTACAATGTAAGCAAGTTAAGAGTGAAGGAGAAAGGAATGCTTAAAAATCGTTTAAAAGAGCTTCGGGCTCGCGATGGTCTCAATCAAACCGAACTGGCCAAGTTAGCAGGAGTTTCCAGACAGACCATTAGCCTACTAGAACGGGATGAATATACCCCGTCCATTGTGATCGCCCTGAAGATTTCGCATATATTCAATGAACCAGTCGAGTCAGTCTTTCGCTTAGAGGAGGATGAGTGATGAACAAGTATAAAGTGATTTATTATCTATCTATAGTTGTGTTTATCGTTAATCTTTTGGCTATGATCGGAAGCCTATTTGGTTGGTTTACAATTGTTGAAAGTAAATATCTCTTCTGGATTAACATAGTTTTACTATTAGTCTTTAGATGGGTAGAGAGAAAAATAAAATTCAAAAAGGTTGAAAAAGGAGAAAAGTCATGAGAGAGTTTTTAGCAGGTTTTCAAATCGATACTGAGCACAAAGAACTTTCGGGTGTTTGTGCAGGTTTAGGAAATTATTTTAACATTCAAGCCAATATCGTTCGTTTGGTGACAGTCTTGCTGTTTCTCTCTTCGACAGAGATTGGGATTATAACAGTAACTCTCTATGCCTATCTAGCAGGTTGGCTTGGGAATGAACCCTTGGGAGATGGAGCAAAAAAAGCTAGAAATCAAGTTATTCTCTTACTTGCTGTTTGTTTGATTTTGGTGTCACTTGGAACAGAAGGCTTAACAGCTATTTATGAATCAGGTAAAGTGTTTGGTCAGTGGTTAGTTGGATTGGTTTAGTTTAGAAAGAGTATGAATATGAAAAAGAAACGTGGATTGTTATTTTTAATGGCTGTTATCTTGGGAGGCTTCTTGGGCATGTTTGCAGGGATGTTTAAGGCCTATACCGAAAACTACGGAACCATTTTAGATGTCAAAACCGTGACTCCATGGATATCATCTATTTGTTTACTGTTAGGTTTCATTAGTATGTTTTTGACTTTCGATTTCTTAAAGAAAAGCAGAAAATTTCACTCCTTGTATCAAGAGGAAATGGATGATGATCTGAATGAAACCTATTATGTACAAATGTATCGTAATCTCGAGTTTGGAACTATTGCTTTTAATAGTGCAGGCGTAGCGATTTTTTTGGCTCTTTTCATCTCAGGTAGTGAAGTAATTGTACTAAATATCAGCTATATAACCTTATCTCTTTCTTTTTTGGCATTAGTGATGATTTTCAGTGCTCAAAAATATCTCTATAAGACCATTGCGATCGTTCGTCAGTTTGATTTGGAATTCTTCTCTACACCAAAAGATGTCTTGGACTATATAAACTCCTACGATGAAGGGGAGCGCAAGGCTAATTTAGAACAGAGTTTTCGAATTTTATTCCAATTAAACCAGTATGTCTTGCCAGCTCTCTATTTTCTAATCGTTCTCTTTTCCTTACTGACAGGAGAGATTCAGTTACTAGCCTTCTTGCTTGTAGGAGCGATCCATATTTATATCAATGTGATGCAATTACCTATGGTAAAACGTTATTTCAAATAGGAGTCTTTTATGAAACTACTTAAAAATCTTGGCTGGTTTCTTCTAGCTGTTCTATCCTTTTTCTTTGGCTATGGTCTGGTTCAGAGTATGGCTTTATCAGCGCTTGACCTAGGGGCTTCAATCTTTGGAGTCTTGCCACTTTATGTTGTCCTGTCAGGGGCCTATGTTTATGGAGTTTACAGATGGTATCAGACAGAAAAGGTTAGCATCCAGACGACGGTTTTTAATCGTTATATCTGGTTGCCTACTCTGGTTTTGCTAGTGGCGATTACAGCCCAGTTCTTTTTGCCAGAAGATCCGTCAGTCAATCAACAAATCGTATCTCAACTGACAGTCGCACAGCCTGTATTTGGTTTCTTTATGGTGGTAGTCTTTGCTCCTCTGACGGAAGAACTCATCTTTAGAGGGATGTTAGCGCGCTATCTCTTTCCTAAGCAGAACAACGGCAAACAGACAGCTCTGTTTCTCCTCGTATCGAGTGTGCTTTTTGCCTTGATTCATTTTCCAGGGACTTTACAACAGTTTTTAGTTTATGCTAGTCTGGGATTGAGTTTGGGTCTGGCTTATGTGAGTCGAAAAGGTCTTCTTTACAGCATTTCTCTCCACGCTTTGAATAATTTAATCGGCTTTTTGATGATACTCATGCTATAATAGAGTCAGGAGGTCACATGAAACGAGTAATTTTATTAGCAGTGATACAGGCGGTCGTTCTCTTCTTTATCATCGGGGCACTTGCCTATGCCTTTAAAGGCGATTTCTTTTACAACTATCTAGCAATTGTCTTTGCGCCTATTGCAGGTGTCTTGCGTTTTGCTTCGGCTTATGCGACGGAGATTGTTCTACCTAAAAAGGCAGCCGAGATTGCTGAAAAGCGTAAAAAAGGTTAAGAATCATAATCAGAGAATCCGATGACGTTTTCATCGGATTTTTTGTCTGTTCGTTTTGATTTCTAAAGACAATCAAACTTTTCTGCTGATTTTCATGAAGAGCCTGCGCTTTTATGGTAAAATAGTAACAGAATAAAAGAGGAGAGAAAACATGAAACGTAGTATGTATGCTGGTCGTGTTCGTGAGGAACATATCGGACAAGAAATTACCTTGAAAGGATGGGTTGGCCGTCGTCGTGACCTGGGTGGTTTGATCTTTATCGACCTTCGTGACCGTGAAGGGATTATGCAGTTGGTTATCAACCCTGAAAAAGTTTCTGCAGAGGTTATGGCAACAGCTGAAAGCCTTCGTAGCGAATTTGTCATCGAGGTGACTGGGAAAGTCGCTGCGCGTGAGCAAGCCAATGATAAATTGCCGACTGGTGCGGTTGAGTTGAACGTGACAGCTTTGACGGTGCTTAATACAGCCAAAACAACACCTTTTGAGATTAAAGATGGGATTGAGGCCAATGACGATACACGTTTGCGTTACCGTTACCTTGACCTTCGTCGTCCAGAAATGCTAGAAAACCTTAAGCTTCGTGCCAAGGTGACCCACTCTATCCGTAATTACTTGGATGAGTTGGAGTTTATCGATGTGGAGACGCCATTCCTTTCGAAGTCAACGCCAGAAGGGGCGCGTGACTATTTGGTGCCATCTCGTGTCAATAAAGGGCATTTCTACGCTCTTCCTCAAAGTCCACAAATCACTAAGCAATTGTTGATGAATGCTGGTTTCGACCGCTATTACCAAATCGTCAAATGTTTCCGTGATGAGGACTTGCGTGGTGATCGTCAGCCTGAGTTCACCCAGGTCGACTTGGAAACATCCTTCCTTACGGAGCAAGAAATCCAAGATATTACAGAAGGCTTGATTGCGCGCGTGATGAAAGAAACCAAAGGCATCGAAGTAACTCTTCCATTTCCTCGTATGAAGTATGATGATGCTATGGCCTTTTACGGTTCTGATAAGCCAGATACTCGTTTTGATATGTTGCTTCAGGACTTGACAGAAGTGGTTAGAGGTGTTGATTTCAAAGTCTTTTCAGAAGCACCTGCCGTTAAAGCTATTGTGGTCAAAGGAGCTGCGGATAACTACTCACGTAAAGACATTGACAAGATGACTGAAGTAGCTAAACAGTACGGTGCTAAAGGTCTTGCTTGGGTCAAGGTTGTGGATGGAGAATTAAACGGACCAGTTGCCAAGTTCTTGACTGGGATCCAAGCAGAATTGACTGCAGCACTTGGTCTTGAAGATAAGGACTTGGTTCTCTTTGTGGCGGATACGCTTGAAGTGGCCAATGCAACACTAGGCGCCCTTCGTGGCCGTATCGCCAAAGAGCTTGGCTTGATTGATAACGATAAGTTCAACTTCCTTTGGGTGGTTGATTGGCCAATGTTTGAATGGTCTGAAGAAGAAAGTCGCTACATGAGCGCCCACCATCCATTTACTCTTCCACAGGAAGAAACAGCTCACGAATTAGAAGGTGATTTGGCTAAGGTTCGAGCCATTGCCTACGATATCGTTTTGAATGGTTATGAGCTTGGTGGTGGTAGTCTTCGTATCAACCAAAAAGACCTTCAAGAACGCATGTTTAAGGCTCTTGGTTTCTCAGCTGAAGAAGCAAATGACCAGTTTGGCTTCCTTCTTGAAGCCATGGACTATGGTTTCCCACCCCACGGTGGCTTGGCTATCGGTCTTGACCGTTTTGTGATGCTCTTAGCAGGAGAAGAAAATATTCGTGAAGTCATTGCCTTTCCTAAGAACAATAAGGCAACAGACCCAATGACTCAAGCTCCATCAACAGTCGCTCTCAAACAACTAGAGGAACTCAGCTTACAAGTAGAAGAAGATGAAACAAGCAAAACGAATTAAGCGGTGGCGCTATTATCTGCGCCGCTTTGCTTATCAGATAAAAATCTTACGAGTTTTACAAAGTATCTCTCGGGAAAAATATGATGAGAAAGTATCGGCCTCTCTGGTTTATGGCTTTTTGTCAGCAGTAGCAGTCAATTTCTTTTTTCAACCAGGGCACGTTTACTCCAGTGGCGCGACAGGTCTGGCACAGATTATCTCTGCCTTGAGTAATCACTGGTTTGGTTTTTATATTCCGATATCGCTAACCTTTTATGCTATCAATTTTCCGTTGATGATTTTGGCTTGGTATCAGATTGGGCATAAGTTTACAATCTTTACCTTTATTACAGTATCCATGAGTTCCCTCTTTATCCAGCTTGTGCCAGTTGTGACCTTGACAGAGGATCCCATCATCAATGCTCTTTTTGGGGGTGTTGTCATGGGCTTGGGGATTGGTTTTGCGCTCCGTAACAATATTTCTAGCGGAGGTACAGATATCGTCAGTCTGACCATTCGAAAGAAAACGGGTAAGAATGTCGGCAGTATTTCTTTCCTGGTAAATGGGACCATCATGCTGATAGCAGGTTTGACCTTTGGTTGGAAATACGCCCTCTACTCCATGATTACCATCTTTGTCTCCAGTCGTGTGACAGACGCGGTCTTTACAAAGCAAAAGCGCATGCAGGCCATGATTGTGACCAATAATCCTGACAAGGTAATCGCAAAAATCCATAAAAAATTGCACCGCGGAGCAACCATGATCCACGATGCAGAAGGAACCTATAATCATGAGAGAAAAGCAGTTCTGATTACGGTTATCACACGAGCAGAGTTTAATGATTTTAAACACATCATGAAACAGGTTGATCCGACAGCCTTTGTCTCTGTATCCGAAAATGTCCACATCCTAGGACGATTCGTAGAAACAGACAATTAATAATACTCAAAAGACCAGCCTTGGGGCTGGTCTTTATTTTTCGATAATTTTGTGTCCGATCAACTGGCGGTAACAAATCTGTTTATTGTTTTTAGCATCGTTGATGATCTGGAGAATGGTTTCAAAGGAAACGCGCCCAAGTTCCAGGCTATTGATATCGACATAAGCTACGAGGTCAAGTCGAGGATTGACAGAGTCAAAACTCAAGACAGGAACAGTTAACTGATGCTTACTGATGTAGTCACAAACTCCTTCTGCTAGGAGACTGTCAGTGGTGATGATAGCATCAATCTGCGGATCGTGATTGAACAGGAGTTCACTGAACTGATACCCTTTTTCTTCTAGAAATTCGGTCGCAAAGTAGGTTAAGTTGGTATCAATCGGAAGTTGGTGTTGTTTGAGTGCAGACTCATAGCCAGTTAGACGATCTTGTGTTACGAAGAGTCTCTTTGTCCCCCCGATGAAGGCAATTCGTTTGCATCCTTTTTTGATGAAATACTCTGTTGCATCAAAGCCCGCTTGTACATTGTCATTATCAACAAGAGGGATAAAGGGTGAAGTGGATTTTCCGAGAATGAGGAAAGGGAACTGCTCATCGGCTACTAGTTTGACCAGAGGATCCTCTTCCTCAGCGTAGAGGAAAATCAAACCGTCAACACGCTTGCCATAAACCATCTGAGAAATTGCTTTGAGACGTTCTTTCTCATCTTTCCCCGTTGCAATTTGAATAGCGTAGTGGTTTTCAGACGCGACTTGGGCGATCCCTCGAAGGACAGATGGGAAGAAAGGATTTTGGTAAAAGGCATCCGAGTCGTCAGGGAGCACCAGGCCGATAACCTGAGTATAGCTACTTACCAAGCTACGAGCATTGAGGTTGGGATGGTAGTTGAGCTCCTTCATAGCCTTGCGCACTCGTTTTTTGGTTTCATCACTAATCGTTGATTTATTTTGAATGACGCGGGTAACAGTGGAAGGTGAGACACCTGCTGCTTTAGCCACATCTTTAATCGTCACGGGCATAAAAATCTCCTATTTATGATAATCTGGATCACGGAAATGTGTCTTGTAAAAAATAGTGACCAGATAAAGAACAAAAAGAATGTTTTGTACAGTGATAAGGGTTGCCATATTTTGGCCAAAAAGTCCCAAAATAAGCGTAATCAGAGTGGGTAATCCTAAACAGTTCAAGATAAAGTGGTAGCACTCTTTAAAGGTCCTAAATGAAAAGAGGCGTGATTTTTTGGTGATATAAAGGAGAAGACTAGCTCCAAGAGAGACAATGAAGAAATTCAATCCAAAGAGGAAGCTTGCACCAAGAACGAGAAAGAGACTGATATAGACCCGATTTTGTTGGTACCAATCTTTAGAAATGGCCTGGGTTAGATCTTCCTTACTCTGGAAACTCTCCGTTTGAATCGCGTGGTAGCGAATGCGAGTCAGTTCCTTACTTTCCTTACTGATGACGAGTTCTTCCGTATCAAAATGAAGTTGCAAGTCCTTTGGCAATTCTTTGCTTTGGCTCGGGCCAATCAAAAGAGAAGGCTGCTGATTCTTCGTACCTGAGTAGTTCAGCTTTCCATCAACGATTTGTGCATTCTCTGACAAGTCCATGATGGCTTCATCTGTCAGTGGAGTGTAGACATTATCGATAAAGGTATCCAGTGGATACGTTTCCTGTGAGCTGTTTTGAATGGCAATCGGAACCATAGACAAACTGATGAGGAAAATGCTCGTAAAGAGAAGCTGAAACCAGTTGAGGCCGAAACGTTTTGATAGGGGTTTGCGAAATCCCCAGATACTAGAGAAATACGAGAATGGATATGGAAGCATAGGCATCTTTCTAAAAGTGTTTTCTATATGAGTATTATTATATAGAGAAATGTGCTTTATTTCAAGTCTAGGAAATCAATTATGTATTGAAAGAGGGTTTCAATAAGATTTGTAGAAGGGTGTCCAATCTTGTAGCTTTAGCAACAAGCTCCAAAATGAAAAAAGGGTGGCGGGGATAGATTATCCCTTGTCGCCACCACTTGTAAGTCCTGAAACAAAGTTCTTTTGTAAGAAGAAGAAGAGAATACAGATTGGAAGGGCGATGAGGATAGCACCTGCTGAGAAGTAGGCAATCTTCAAGTTCTTCACATTGCTAACGAAGGTTTGGAGACCAACGGCAACTGTAAAGTATTCTTTCTCACGAAGCAAGAAACTAGAGAGGATATAGTCTCCGAAAGGTCCCATGAAGGCCCAGAGGGCTTGTACCGCAACCATTGGGCGAACAAGAGGGAGGACGATTTGCCAGAAGCGACGGAAGTGTCCTGCACCATCAAGTTTTGCTGATTCATCAAGAGACATTGGTACGGTATCAAAGTAACCTTTCATCAACCAAGCGTTCATAGGGATACCACCACCGACATAGAGGAAGATGAGGAACCAGCTATGGTTAAGGGCGTTCAACATAAGTGCCATAACGAAGAAGGCGGTCAAAGCAGCCATAGTTGGCACCATTTGGATGATCAAGAAGAAGACCAAACTTTGTTTTCGAGCCAAGAAGTTGTATCGGCTGTAGGCATAACCAGCAAGTACGATGATGCTGGTTTGGACAGCCATGGTAATCAAGGCGATGATCAAGGTATTGAGATACCAAGTGCCGTACAAGGTTTCAGTGAAGAGTCCTTTAAAGTTATCAAAACTAAAATCGACGTTACCATCTAGTTTAAAGGCTACGACGTTACCAGACTTGAAGGCTGACATAATGGTAATCAAAAGTGGATAAATAATGACGATTGATAAGCCAATCAAGTAGAGGTAAGTGAGGGTTTGAGTCAGTCTACGTTTGAGTTTGATTGAGTTATTCATCTTAGACGTCCTCCATATCAAATGCGTGTAGTTTCTTGAATGCAATCATAGAGATAGAGATGACAATGATGGAGATAATCAAAGTAACAGCTGCCGCCATAGAGTATTGTGGGGCTGTACCTGTTGTCAAACGGTAAATCCATGAAATCAAGATATCAGTTGAACCGGCTCCACCACCAACACTACCAGGTCCTCCACCATTGAAGAGGTACATGATAGAGAAGTTGTTAAAGTTGAAGGTGTATTGGCTAATCAATGTTGGAGCTGCAACAGCCAAGATCATTGGGAAAGTGATGTTGCGGAATTTTTGCCAAGCATTGGCACCATCGATGTAAGCCGCTTCGTAGAGGTCGTTAGGAATAGACTGCAAGATACCCAAGGTCAAAACGTAGATGTATGGGAATCCTAGCCAACCTTGCATCATAATCAAGGCAATCTTAGTCCAAGTCGGATCGGTTTTCCAAGGGATAAGAGCTCCATCTAGGAAAGGAAGAACCTTAGACAAAAGAGGCAAGACTTGGGTGTTGATGGCACCAACACTATCATTAAACATGTTTGAGAATGTCAAGATAGTGATGAAGGCTGGAACTGCCCAAGGAAGAAGGAAAATAACACCGAAGATACGTTTTCCTTTGATAAATGGTTGGTTGGCAATGATTGCAGTAAAGATACCAATGACAATCTGCAAAGTAGAAGCAGATAGAGCCCAGATAATGGTCCAAGAAAGAACGGAACCAAAGGCTGAACGGAAGGTACTCAAACTCCAGATGTTTGTGAAGTTCGTTAAACCAACCCAGTCCAACAATTTGTTTGGTGGCAAGTGTTGGAAGTCGTAGTTGGTAAAGGCAATCATCAAGGTTACGATAACAGGGAAGATAATTGCAAATGTCATCGCTACATACGATGGGATGATTAAAAGGTATGGGAATCCATTTTCATAAATGCCTTTAATCATGTCCTTGAAGGTACGAGCTACGGGAATACCGTTGTTGATACGTTTAGCAGTCGTATGTGCATCCTTAATATTAAAGATGTAAAAGAGCAAGTAAACGACAACAAAGATAGAATGGAAAGCACCGCGAATCAGCATGAACAGTGAATTATCACGGCCAGGTTTGTCACCAAGGGTGATCAAATTGCTCAATTCAGGGGTTGCAAGTGTTAGAAAATACAGAACAAATAGAACAGTAATGCCAAGGAAAATAAATCCTTTAGCTTTTTGTTTGTTATAGATTTGTCCTAAACCAGGAATGATTGACAGCAAGGCTGCTTTGCGAGGCTGTTGTTTTTCCATGATTACTCCTTTCATAGGATGCGAGTTTAAACTCGGATTCAATCGTAAGATACGTACATCTGATAAGAAGCATATCTATAAATTCAAAGGGGGATTTTGCTTCCACCCCCCTTGAACAATTCAATTAGTTACCAAATTTTTGTTGGATTGTTTCCTTGATCAATGTTACAGCATCGTTAGCAGCTGTTTTCGCATCTTTCTTACCACTTACAGCATCAAAGAGCATAGTTTTTGCTGGATCCCAAACTGTTGACATTTGTGAGATGTTTGGCATTGGTTGAGCGTTCTTGAACTGTTTGATAACAGCTGTAGTCAACTCATCGTTTTTGCCTTCAGCATAAGTACGAGCCTCAGTGTTAGCTGGGATTTCATTGGTTGCATCGTAGAATGCTTTTTGTTGTTCAGTTGAAACTAGGAAGTCTACAAATTTTTGAGCGCCTTCAAGGTTCTTAGTGCTTGATGGGATGATCCAAGCTTTACCACCACCGAATGCTGCGTAATCTTTACCGTTTGGAAGAGTTGGGATAGTCGCAACACCGTAGTTTACTTTAGCATCTTTAAAGGATTGAGCTTTCCAAGGACCATCGATGATAGCAGCTGTTTTGCCTTCTTGGAATTGAGTTTGGATCAAGTTACCAGCACCTTCAGTATCTTGCATACCTTTAGGCCATTTTTCGTACCAAGATTTAGCGTATTCGATACCTTTGATTGCTCCGTCGTTTGCAAGACCGATATCTTTAGGATCTTTACCATTTTGACCGAATACATAACCACCGTTACCAGCAAGGAGTCCGTATGCGTAGTAGAAGTTTGTCCAGTCAGCTAGGAAGGCAGTAGTTTTGCCATCTTCACCAGCGAAAGCATATTTGCTATCTTTAGCAAGGTTTTCTAAGTCAGCGAAAGTTTTTGGAGCTTCTTTTAGCAAGTCTTTGTTGTAGTACATTACGAGAGACTCGATAACGGCTGGAGCACCATAGACTTTACCACCAACAGTTACAAGAGATTTAGTAGTATCGTCTGTTTTCGCACCATCACTAAGAGTTACTTCTGAAAGTTGTCCGTCAGTACCAAGGCTACCTACACGGTCGTATGGAGCCATCATAACATCAGGGGCTTTACCAGATTGGTTGTCAAGTGAAAGGTTATCAAGACCACCCATTTGGTCTCCAGTTTTGATCGTAACTTTTACGCCAGATTCTTTTTCGTAAGCTTTTGCAGCTGATTCAGCGAAGGCTTTATATTGGTCTTCAACGTAGAAAGTGATTTCTTGTGCTTCTGAAGAGCTAGTATCAGCTGCTTTGTCAGCAGATTTGCTTCCGCAAGCTACCAAGAGCAAGCTAGCGAGAGTAGCAGTTCCGAGCACAGCAGCGCTCTTCATAAATTTAGATGACATAGTGTATTCCTCCTAAAGAATAACAGTATAATTTATTTAGAAAACGCAAACGTTTTCTTTTATGAGCCTAGTATAGCACAAATAGAAAACGGTTGCAAGCGTTTTTAAAAAGTTTTTTAAAAAAATTTTAAGGTTTCAAACATTTGTTAAAGCCTATATATAGGAAAGAACTTAAAATGTTTGTTTTTTTTGAATTGAAAATATATTAGGAAAACGATTGCGTAAATTCGGCTCGATTTTTCAGAAAATAGAGCAGATATTGGGAATGAATTATCTTAAATCAGAAAATCTTTAAAATTTTTTCGCTTATTTCATAAAATATCAGTGGCAACAAGTTTTGTTTGATTAAAATAATTCAAAAAAATTTTTTAAAAACGCTTGCATTTGTTTTTGAAATGCGTTATACTTAAATTAACGCAAACGTTTGCGCCTTAATTGCGCAACGTTTTATAACAAACACATGAGGTGCTATTATGAAAAAACGTCAAAGTGGTGTGTTGATGCACATCTCTTCTCTGCCAGGAGCATACGGGATTGGATCATTTGGCCAGACTGCCTATGATTTCGTTGATTTCTTGGTTCGTACGAAGCAACGTTACTGGCAAATCCTCCCTCTTGGGACAACAAGCTATGGAGATTCTCCATACCAATCATTCTCAGCCTTTGCTGGAAATACGCATTTTATCGACCTTGATATCTTGGTAGAGCAAGGCTTGCTCGAAGCCAGTGATCTTAAAGGTGTTGACTTTGGTAGCGATGCATCTGAAGTTGACTATGCGAAGATTTATTATGCACGTCGTCCGCTTTTAGAAAAAGCAGTCAAACGCTTCTTGGAAGTGGGTGATGTCAAAGATTTTGAGAAGTTTGCTAAAGACAACCAATCATGGCTCGAACTCTTCGCAGAATATATGGCTATCAAAGAGCATTTTGACAATCTTGCTTGGACAGAATGGCCAGATGCAGATGCTCGTGCTCGTAAAGCTTCAGCACTTGAAAGCTACCGTGAGAAATTGGCAGACAAGTTGGTTTACCACCGTGTGACTCAATACTTCTTCTTCCAACAATGGTTGAAATTGAAAGCTTACGCTAACGATAACCACATCGAAATCGTTGGGGACATGCCTATCTACGTAGCAGAAGATTCAAGCGACATGTGGGCAAATCCACATCTCTTCAAGACAGATGCCAATGGTAAAGCAACTTGCATTGCAGGATGCCCACCAGATGAGTTTTCTGCAACTGGTCAACTTTGGGGGAACCCAATCTATGACTGGGAAGCAATGGACAAAGACGGTTACAAATGGTGGATTGAACGCTTGCGTGAAAGCTTCAAAATCTACGATATCGTTCGTATCGATCACTTCCGCGGTTTCGAATCTTACTGGGAAATTCCTGCTGGTTCCGATACAGCAGCACCTGGTAAATGGGTGAAAGGTCCAGGGTACAAACTCTTCGCAGCCGTTAAGGAAGAGCTTGGTGAGCTAAACATCATCGCAGAAGACCTTGGTTTCATGACAGATGAAGTCATCGAGTTGCGTGAACGTACTGGCTTCCCAGGAATGAAGATTCTTCAATTCGCCTTCAATCCAGAAGACGAAAGTATCGATAGCCCACACTTGGCACCTGCCAACTCTGTTATGTATACAGGAACACACGACAATAATACGGTCCTTGGTTGGTACCGTAATGAGATCGACGATCCAACTCGTGAATACATGGCTCGTTACACGAACCGTAAAGAGTACGAAACAGTGCCACACGCAATGCTTCGCACAGTATTTTCATCTGTTAGCTTCATGGCTATTGCAACTATGCAAGACTTGCTAGAACTAGATGAGTCAGCTCGCATGAACTTCCCATCTACTCTTGGTGGAAACTGGTCATGGCGTATGACAGCAGATCAATTGACACCAGCTGTTGAAGAAACTTTGCTTGACTTGACTACAATTTATCGCCGAATCAATGAAAATTTGGTAGAATTAAAGAAATAAGACATTATCAGGAGACACATAAACATGTTACCATTAAACGAATTTGTACAAAAACGTTACAATAAAACCATTGCAGAATGTAGCAATGAAGAGCTTTACCTTGCTCTTCTTAACTACAGCAAGCTTGCAAGCAGCCAAAAACCAGTCAACACTGGTAAGAAAAAAGTTTACTACATCTCAGCTGAGTTCTTGATCGGTAAACTCTTGTCAAACAACTTGATTAACCTTGGTCTTTACGACGATGTGAAAAAAGAACTTGCAGCTGCAGGTAAAGAGTTGATCGAAATCGAAGAAGTAGAATTGGAACCATCACTTGGTAACGGTGGTTTGGGACGTTTGGCAGCCTGCTTTATCGACTCAATCGCTACACTTGGTTTGAATGGTGATGGTGTTGGTTTGAACTACCACTTCGGTCTTTTCCAACAAGTTCTTAAAAACAACCAACAAGAAACAATTCCTAACGCTTGGTTGACAGAGCAAAACTGGTTGGTTCGCTCAAGCCGTAGCTACCAAGTGCCATTTGCACACTTCACATTAACATCGACTCTTTACGATATCGATGTACCTGGTTACAAGACAGCTACTAAGAACCGCTTGCGTTTGTTTGACTTGGATTCAGTTGATTCTTCTATCATCGAAGATGGTATCAACTTTGACAAGACAGATATCGCTCGCAACTTGACTCTCTTCCTTTACCCAGACGATAGTGACAAACAAGGTGAATTGCTCCGTATCTTCCAACAATACTTCATGGTATCAAACGGTGCGCAATTGATCATTGACGAAGCGATCGAAAAAGGAAGCAACTTGCATGACCTTGCGGACTACGCTGTTGTACAAATCAACGATACTCACCCATCAATGGTGATTCCTGAATTGATCCGTCTCTTGACTGCGCGTGGTATCGAGCTTGATGAAGCAATCTCAATCGTACGTAGCATGACTGCCTACACTAACCACACAATCCTTGCTGAAGCCCTTGAAAAATGGCCTCTTGAATTCTTGGAAGAAGTGGTTCCTCACTTGGTACCAATCATCAAAGAATTGGACCGTCGTGTGAAGGCAGAATACAAAGATCCAGCTGTTCAAATCATTGATGAAAACGACCGTGTACACATGGCTCACATGGATATCCACTACGGATACAGTGTTAACGGGGTAGCAGCACTCCACACTGAGATCTTGAAGAATTCAGAGTTGAAAGCTTTCTACGACATCTACCCAGAAAAATTCAACAACAAAACAAACGGTATCACATTCCGTCGTTGGCTCATGCATGCCAACCCAAGACTGTCTCACTACTTGGATGAGATTATTGGAGAGGGTTGGCACCATGAAGCGGATGAGCTTGAAAAACTCTTGTCATACGAAGACAAGGCTGCTGTCAAAGAAAAATTGGAAAGCATCAAAGCTCACAACAAGCGCAAATTGGCTCGTCACTTGAAAGAACACCAAGGTGTGGAAATCAATACAAACTCTATCTTTGATATCCAAATCAAACGTCTCCACGAGTACAAACGCCAACAAATGAACGCATTGTATGTGATTCACAAATACCTTGACATCAAGGCTGGTAACATCCCTGCTCGTCCAATCACAGTATTCTTTGGTGGTAAAGCAGCTCCTGCCTACACAATCGCCCAAGACATCATCCACTTGATCCTTTGCTTGTCAGAAGTGATTGCAAACGATCCAGCAGTAGCTCCACACTTGCAAGTCGTAATGGTTGAAAACTACAACGTTACTGCAGCAAGCTTCCTTATCCCAGCATGTGACATCTCAGAACAAATCTCACTTGCTTCTAAAGAAGCTTCAGGTACTGGTAACATGAAATTCATGTTGAACGGAGCTTTGACTCTTGGTACTATGGACGGAGCTAACGTGGAAATCGCTGAATTGGTTGGCGACGAAAATATCTACATCTTCGGTGAAGATTCAGAAACTGTTATCGACCTTTACGCAAAAGCAGCTTATAAATCAAGCGAATTCTATGCTCGTGAAGCTATCAAACCATTGGTTGACTTCATCGTGAGCGATGCTATTCTTGCAGTAGGTAAGAAAGAACGCTTGGAACGTCTTTACAACGAATTGATTAACAAAGACTGGTTCATGACTCTCCTTGACTTGGAAGACTACATCAAAGTCAAAGAGCAAATGCTTGTTGACTACGAAAACCGTGATGCATGGTTGGATAAAGTCATCGTTAACATTGCCAAAGCAGGATTCTTCTCATCTGACCGTACAATCGCTCAGTATAATGAAGATATCTGGCACTTGAACTAAGAATTTTTGAAAATCTCTTCAAACCACGTCTGCGTATCCTTGATGTAATCAAGTACAGTCTTCAACTAGCTTCCTAGTCTGCTCCTTGATTTTCATCGAATATAAGATACAAAATTTATACGGATACACTTTTTTAAAAAGCGAGTTTCAATTGAAATTCGCTTTTTTGAATGTTGTTAATTTTATGCTGCTATTCCTAAAAGAAAAGAGAAAAAATGTCAATAATTTGTAGGCTGAAAAATCAAACTTAGAGGGCACTAAAAAGGCTGATTTTACTACCTTTAAGCCTCAGAATCTACTTAGAAATCCCCTCAAATTCCTTGTATTCGCTTACACAAAGTGTTATAATACGATTATAGGAAAGAAGGTGTTTATATGTGGAAAAAATATTTTTCAAAATATAAATGGACTGACTTATTCTGGATACTATTTGTGATTGTGACATGCCTCTTGACGGGCAATAATACTCTTTTTCCCCTTACCCATCAAGATATCTCTTATCATGGCTGCTATTTGGGGATTACACTTGCCTCATTTCACTTGCTTTTTATTGATAAATTTGTTATTTCGAATCGAAAATAAATGGTGAGGTTAAAATTTTTCCCCTTTTCCGATAGATACTTGAAAAATGGTGATTTAAACCCGCATCTCAAGAAGAGCTGCGGGCTTTATCTTATCTCAAAAATTTATTTACAGTGCTTTCCCAACTAGAATCTCTGCTTCTATGGTAATCTCCGTTAATTTACTCCAGTCAATCTTGGTCTGGTCAATGTTAAAGAGTAGGGGTGTCATGCTAAGCAGGGCTTGGCGTTGCTCGGGTGTGATAGGCTTGGTTAAGGAAGCTATCTGACTAGATTGGATGGTGAAGTGTTCTTGGAAATGTTCCTTGATATCTTGGTTGGAATAGTCCTTCTTTGTCAGATGGTCTTGCACCATTTGGCGGATTTCCTTGAGGTGATTTTCGGTAGGAACGACCTTAATTAAGATACCGTTTGGGGATAAAACGCGGCGAAATTCACCATAGTTGGCAGGGGAAAAGATATCAAGCAGAATATCCATGCTGGCGTCTTTTATAGGAAGACGAGCCAGGTCACCGACAAACCAGTTGACCGCCCAGTTGGGTTCACTCTTGGCAGCGATTTGAACGGAATCTTTGGAAATATCAAAGGCATAGAAGGTTTTTTCAGAATGACTTTCTTGGAGTTTACGAGAATAAAAACCTTCGCCACAACCGATATCCAAGATAGTTTTGGCAGTTTCTAGTCTTGCAAGCAGGGCTGAGATGGTTTCTAAAATAGCTTGGTAAAAACCAGCTTCCAGGATTTGCTGGCGGTTTTGAAAGTTTTCCTTGTCGTAGTTGGCAGATTGCTTGATTTGCGGTGCTAGATTGACATAGCCGAATTTTGCCAGATCAAAAGAATGGCGGTTGCTACACTTGAGACTAGTCTCTACCAAGGTGAGATTGTCTTGGCAGATAGGGCAGGAAAAGGCACTAGCAGTAGCAAAGCGTTGAAGTTTTGGTTTGAGGTTTGTATTCATAGTGTAAGTTTACCAGAAGAAAATTTCGAAAGCAACTGTGTGATTAGGAAAAATAAAGTAAATTGTTTTCATCGTAATATAATTGGATATTAGTAAAGAGAAATTTATCTATATATCAGATATCAGCAATTGCTTTTGCTGTCACTTTTCGCTACAATAGTTACAAGGAGGAAATAAAAATGTTAAAAGAAGTATTAACCGTCGCAAAAGTTGCGAAAAAATCATCTCTCTTCTTAGGAGGGGTAGCATTTGGGACGCTTGGCTTGAAAGTCTTAGCAAGTAAAGAAGCTAAGAAAGGCTATTCTAAGGCCTTGGCTAAAGCTTACAAATTGAAAGATGGACTGGATGCATCTGTTTCTGTTGTAAAACAACACGGTGATGATGTTTTACAAGACGCTAAATATTTATACGAACAGGAAAAGAAAGAAGAACAATTAGATAGCCTGACAGGTGAATAATATGTCTTTTAAAGTGCTACACAGAGGATATCAACATATCCGATTATCGTCCTCGTTTTCACTGACCTTGGATATTCAAGATTATCTTCGTTCCTTGGCTAAAGATGAAAAAGGGATCGACTCTATTCAGTTTTATATGGATCAGCAGCACTTTACTCTACGTATGAAAGAAGGCTTCTCTGTATTAGAAAATGCAGAGGCCTTTTTAAAAAAAATTGACAAGGGGAAAGTTTCGGACTTGATGACGCTTCCCATTCGTAGAGAAGAGAGTGCTTATTCAATTGTATCGGGTGCAGCGATTAAGCGTTGGCTGTTTCGAAGTTTTGTACCCTACCCTATTCGTTATATTTGGACTTGTTATCAGGCTTTGGGTTATGTCAAAGAAGCCTATCAAACTTTAGCGCGCAAGGAACTAACCATGGAGGTCTTGGACTGTTCGGCCATTTTGTTGTCCTTGTTTATGAACCAATCCAAGACAGCTAGCAACATCATGTTTATGCTTGATCTGGGTAATCATCTGGATCAGTGGTCTTTGAAAAAAACAGCAACAGATTTGGAACAAAGCCTTCTTGCTAAAGAAAGTGATGTTTTCTTAGTGCAGGGAGACATGGTCATCAGCATCAAGAGCTCTGATGTTCAAGTAGACGATGTGTTAGTTGTCTCCCAAGGGAATGAAATCTTGTTTGACGGCCAAGTGGTTTCGGGCTTAGGCATGGTCAACGAGAGTTCCTTGACAGGAGAGAGTTTCCCTGTTGAAAAGAAAGAGGGAGATTCTGTATGTGCGAATACTGTTTTGGAAACAGGAGAGTTAAGAATTCGTGTGACAGATAATCAGATAAACAGTCGCATTTTGCAACTCATCAATCTGATGAAAAAATCTGAAGAGAGTAAGAAGACAAAACAACGTCATTTTATTAGGATGGCAGACAAGGTTGTAAAATATAACTTCTTAGGTGCTGGTTTGACTTATCTGTTAACAGGCTCGTTTTCAAAAGCCATTTCCTTTTTATTGGTGGATTTTTCATGTGCTCTAAAAATATCCACACCTGTAGCCTATCTTACGGCCATAAAGGAAGGTCTAAATCGAGAAATGGTTATTAAAGATGGTGATGTATTAGAAAAATATCTGGAAGTGGATACTTTCTTGTTTGATAAAACGGGTACCATCACGACGAGTTATCCTTTGGTTGAAAAGGTTCTTCCTTTCGGAGATTATACTGAGAAAGATATTTTAAGAATAAGTGCATGTTTGGAGGAGCATATCTATCATCCTATTGCTAATGCAATTGTTAAACAAGCTGAAATTGAAGGCATTGAACACGAAGAAATGCATGGCAAGCTTCAGTATGTTGCAAGCAAAGGGATTAAATCGCAAATTGATGGTCAATCGGTTGTCATTGGAAATTATGTACTAATGCAAGACGAGCAGGTAAGAATTAGTTCTGAGCAACTGGCCTTGATTGAGCAATATAAGACTCATTACAATTTATTGTTTTTGGCTTATAAGAAAGAATTAATTGGGATGTTTTGTATCCACACTCCCTTGAGAAGCGAGGCGAAAGCTGCATTGAAAAAGCTAAAACGCCAAGGGAAAAAACTGATTCTGGCAACTGGTGATACGTTGGCTAGAACAGAAGAATTGGTTAAAGATCTGCCATTTGACAACGTCTATACTGATTTAAAGCCAGATGGTAAGTTTCAGTTGGTTCAGGAGTTACAGAAAGCTGGCCGAACTATTTTGATGGTTGGAGACGGGTTAAACGACTCTGCTGCCTTGACGCTTGCAGATATTGGGGTTGTGATGAATGAAAGTGCGGATATTTCTAAGCAGATGAGTGATATTTTATTATTAGATAATCGTTTAGATTTCTTCGAGGAATTGAATTCTTTATCTGAATCGTTACAGAAATTAATTCAAAGAAATATTCAAGAAACAGTTGTAATAAATGGAAGTTTAATCGGATTTGGGTTGTTAAATTGGTTAAGCCCATCTAATCTTTCGATACTGCACAATCTGACTACTTTAAGAATCGTCCTTCGTAGTCTTTCTATTAAAAGTAGGTAAGAGACCGAGGAGCTGAGGTCATAAAAACCAAAAGGAGTTATTCTCAAATGAGACAACTCCTTTTGGTTTTTAAAATTCGATAATTTATGTTGACGGTTTTAAAATGTTTTAGTAGGTTAAAACGAAGTATTTCTTCTTACCACGGCGGATAACAGTCAGTTCGTTCTCTAACTTGTCGCTATCCCCCAAGACATAGTCAAGGTCTTGGATGCGGTCGCCGTTGACGTAGATAGCTCCGTTTTGAACATCTTCACGGGCTTGGCGTTTTGAGTTAACCACACCAGAAGATACGAGGATTTCCACGATGTTGTGGTTTTCGTCTGCTTGAACTTGGTAGTTTGGCACTCCACGAAGTCCTTGTTTGAGTTCTTTGACAGAAAGGTTTTTGATGTTTCCTGCAAAGAGTTGCTCAGTGATGTTAAGGGCTTCTTTGTAAGCTTCTTCTCCGTGAACAAGAGTCACGACTTCACGAGCGAGGACTTTTTGTGCCAAGCGTTCGTGTGGAGCCGCTTCAAACTCTTTGCGGATGTCTTCAATTTCATCCAGTGACAAGAAGGTAAAGATTTTTAAGAAACGAACAGCGTCGGCATCCATGACATTCATCCAGAATTGGTACATTTCGTATGGAGAAGTCTTTTCAGGGTTGAGCCAGACTGCGTTTCCTTCTGATTTACCAAATTTCTTACCAGTTGCGTCTGTGATGAGTGGAACAGTGATAACGTGACCAGTCTTGTCAGCCTTACGACGAAGCAATTCGGTACCAGCTGTCATATTTCCCCACTGGTCAGAACCACCGATTTGTAGGGTTACGTTGTGCTCTTGGTTAAGGACAAAGAAGTCGTAACCTTGCATGATTTGGTAAGCAAACTCAGTGTAAGAAATCCCTGTCTCGATCCGTTTTTTTACAGACTCCTTACTCATCATGTAGTTGACAGTGAAGTATTTTCCGACGTCACGGAGGAAGTCAATGAAGCTGATGCTGCCAAACCAGTCGTAGTTGTTGACCATGACAGCTTTATTTTCCCCATTTTCAAAGTCAAGAAAACGAGAAAGTTGTCCTTGGATAGACTTGACCCAGCCCTCTACTGTGTCTTTTGTTTGGAGACTACGCTCAGCATCTTTGAAGGACGGATCTCCGATGAGACCTGTAGCACCGCCAACGAGCGCATAAGGTTTGTGACCTGCTAGTTGCAAACGACGACTTGTCAAGATTGCGACAAGGTGACCTAGGTGAAGGCTGTCAGCAGTTGGATCGTAGCCAGTATAATAAGAGACTTGACCTTCTTCTAGGGCTTTACGCAAAGCTTCTTCATCAGTCGTTTGAAAAATCAAACCACGCTCTTTTAGCTCATCAAAAATGTGCATGTGTCTTTTCTCCTTTATAAAATATTGTTTCTACCTATTGTATCACAAACTTGATTAATAGCCTAGTGGAATAGGGAAGAAAGTGGCTATTTTATTGAAAGTTTCCCTTTTATGGTATAATAGAGAAAGCGAGGACATTCATGAAAGAAAGAATTAATGAATTAAAAACAAAAATGCTGCATTTTTTCCAGCAGCTAATGCAACGAATTGCAAAATGGAAGAAAAGACTAGCAGAAAAACTAGCTAATAAGAAAACTAGTAAAAAGGGGACCTCTTCTGATAAAGTTAGAAGGGCAGGGTCTATTTTTGCTAAAGTTTTGAGTGGTTTTAAAATAGTTTTTAATACTCTCTTTATCTTAGGCTTTATCGGTGGACTGTTTGGCGCTGGTGTAGCTATGGGTTATGGAGTCGCTCTATTTGACAAGGCCCAGGTACCTCAAGCAGAAGAGTTGGTCAAGCAAGTGAAGGATATTGCCTCTATTTCAGAAATCACTTATTCTGACGGCAGTACCATTGCCTCGATCGAGGGCGATTTATTGCGCACTTCAGTCGCTTCAGATGCTATCTCAGACAATCTTAAGAAAGCCATTGTTGCGACAGAGGACGAGCATTTCAATGAACACAAGGGAGTTGTGCCTAAGGCCGTTATTCGTGCGACTTTGGGAACCTTTGTCGGTCTAGGCTCGTCTAGTGGTGGTTCGACCTTGACCCAGCAGGTCATCAAGCAGCAAGTGGTGGGGGATGCTCCAACTCTGGCTCGTAAGGCTAAAGAGATTATTGATGCTCTAGCTTTAGAACGGGCCATGGGTAAGGATGAGATCTTGACAACCTACCTTAACATAGCTCCTTTTGGTCGCAATCATAAAGGTCAAAATATTGCAGGTGCCCAGCAGGCTGCAGAAGGAATCTTTGGGGTCAATGCTTCGGATTTAACGGTCCCTCAAGCAGCCTTTATCGCAGGATTGCCACAGAGTCCAATCAGTTATTCTCCTTATGAATCTGATGGTAGCATGAAGAGTGATGAGGACATGGCTTTGGGAATTAAGCGTGCCAAGGATGTCCTCTACAATATGTACCGAACAGGGGCTCTAAGTCAGGAAGACTACGATAAGTACAAAGATTATGACTTTAAGAAAGATTTCCTACCATCAGGTAGTGTTAGCGGTACTTCGCGTGACTATCTCTACTATGCAACCTTGGCAGAAGCTACTGATCGCATGTACGACTACCTCGTCCAACGAGATAATGTTTCTGCGCAAGAATTAAAGAATGAGTCCATTCAGAAATCCTATCGTGATCTAGCCGCTAAGGAAATTGAAAATGGTGGATATAAGATTACGACAACTATCAATAAAAATGTTCATGCTGCGATGCAAAATGCGGTTGCGACCTACGGCTATTTGCTAGATGATTCGACAGGCCAGCCTGAGGTGGGGAATGTCCTCATGGACAACCAAACGGGAGCTATCCTTGGATTTGTTGGTGGTCGTAATTATCAAGAAAATCAGAACAATCACGCTATTGATACCAAGCGTTCTCCAGCTTCAACCACAAAACCTATATTGGCCTATGGTATCGCTATTGACCAAGGTTTGATGGGAAGTGCAAGTATCTTGTCAAACTATCCTACCAACTTCTCAAATGGGAATCCCATCATGTATGTCAATAGTCCTGGTACGGGCATGATGACATTGGGAGAAGCCCTTAACTACTCATGGAATATCCCAGCCTACTGGACGTATCGTACGCTTCGAGAGAAGGGTGTTGATGTCAAAGGCTATATGGAAAAAATGGGTTACGAAATCCCAGAATATGGTATTGAAAGTTTACCGATGGGTGGGGGGATTGACGTTACAGTTGCCCAGCATACCAACGGGTATCAAACTCTGGCCAACAATGGAGTTTACCATAAGAAACATATGATCGCGAAGATCGAGTCAACGGATGGCCGACTGGTATACGAGCACAAGGATGAGCCTGTCCAAGTTTATTCAAAAGCGACAGCAACCATTATGCAAAGTCTCCTTCGGGATGTTATCTCGTCTCGGATTACCTCGAGTTTCCAGACGGACTTGACGACTATCAATCCATCCCTCGCTCGTGCTGACTGGATCGGAAAAACTGGTACGACCAATGAAGATGAAAATATGTGGCTCATGCTTTCTACACCTCGCTTGACTTTGGGTGGCTGGTTAGGTCACGACGACAACCGACCACTAGCCAAAGGAGCAGGTCACTACCGCAATGCCAACTATATGGCCCACTTGGTCAATGCCATTCAGCAAGCTGAACCTGGAATATGGGGGAATGAACGCTTTAATCTGGATCCAAGTGTGACCAAGTCGCAAGTTCTCCGATCTACAGGACAAAAACCAGGCAAGGTTTCCATCAATGGAAAAGAAATAGAAGTTTCTGGATCAACAGTAACGAGCTACTGGGCGACTAAAGAAGGCGCGCCAGTGACCACCTATCGCTTTGCTATTGGAGGAAGCGATGCAGATTATCTGAACGCATGGAAGAATATTCTAGGAAGCATTCCAGCAGTGACTCCTCCAAGCTCAAGTTCAAGCAGTAGCTCTGGAAGTTCAAGTTCGAGTGGCAATACTCAAAGTGGTTCTTCAGGACGTTCACGTCTATTTAATCGTTAAGAAAGAGTAGTAGCAAGGTTAGTAATTTCTCCTTGTTGCTACTTTTTTCTTTGTTGGTTTCGTGTTACAATAATAATATGAATCATTATCAGAAAAAGATTGTTAAGGGAACAGTATACTCGCTACTCTCAGGCCTAATCTGGGGGATTTGTGGGATTTTAGGAGAGTATTTTTTCACTCATTATCCAGTGTCTTCTGGATGGATTACTTCTATGCGTTTACTAGTGGCAGGGAGTTTGGTTTTAGGTTTACCTGCTTTTCAGTTGCGTAGCCGCTTGTTGGACATCTGGCGTGATAAGAAAAATTATCTACCTTTTTTAGCCTATGCTATTCTAGGTATTTTTTCTGTGCAGTTTTTCTTCTATCTCTGCGTTGAGTATTCCAATGCGACGACGGCGACCATTTTGCAATTTATCAGCCCTGTTTTTATCCTGTTTTACAATCGAATCATTTACCAGAAGAAGGCTTCTATTACAGCTGTGTTCTATGTTTTGATTGCCATGCTAGGTGTTTTTTTGATGGCTACAAAAGGGGATTTGTCCCAGTTATCCATGACACCTTTGGCTCTAGTGACAGGTTTGCTCAGTGCAGTAGGGGTCATGTTTAATGTTATCCTTCCTCAACGCTTTGCACGGCGCTACGGATTTGTTCCGACTGTTGGTTGGGGGATGATTCTGGCAGGTCTCTTTAGTAATTTCCTTTACCCTATTTATCAGATAAGTTTTCAAGTGGATCTGGTAAGTGTGCTGATTTGTCTGACGATTGCCGTGTTTGGTACTGCTTTTGCCTTCTTCCTATCTATGAAGGCTGTGTCACTCGTTTCCCCGCTGGTTGTATCGGTGGTGAGTGCTAGCGAACCGCTCTCTTCAGCTTTATTAAGTGTTCTTTTTCTGGGATTGGTCATGGATGGTTTTTTGGCCTTGGCTATGGTGTTGATTATCGTTCCGATGATTTTTTTATCTGTAGAAGAAGCAAAACAAGCCAGGTAAAGATGATTATTTGATAGTTGAGGCTTCAAATTTGAAGCCTTTTTTGGTAGAATAGGTATCATTATAACGAACCAGGAGGCACCTATGACTGCTACAAAAATGAACGCTCAAGAAATTATCCAATTTATCGCCAATGCGGAAAAGAAAACCAGTGTCAAAGTAACTTTTGAGGGAGAACTTGCAACTGCTGTGCCAAGCTCTGTTGTCAAACTAGGAAATGTTTTATTCGGAGACTGGAAGGACGTGGCTCCGCTTCTTGAAGGTTTGGTAGAAAATCAAGATTACGTTGTCGAGCAAGATGCTCGTAATTCTGCAGTTCCTTTGTTAGATAAACGTGCTATCAATGCTCGTATCGAGCCAGGTGCTATTATCCGTGACCAGGTTGAAATTGGTGACAATGCTGTTATCATGATGGGAGCTGTTATCAATATCGGTGCTGAAATCGGTGCTGGAACCATGATTGACATGGGTGCCATCCTTGGAGGTCGTGCTATCGTTGGGAAAAACAGTCACGTTGGTGCAGGTGCAGTTTTGGCAGGTGTGATTGAGCCAGCTAGTGCTGAACCAGTCCGTGTCGGAGACAATGTTCTTATCGGTGCCAATGCAGTGGTTATCGAAGGAGTTCAAATCGGTAGTGGTTCAGTTGTCGCAGCAGGAGCTATTGTTACCCAGGATGTCCCAGAAAACGTGGTAGTAGCAGGTGTTCCAGCTCGCATCATCAAAGAGATTGATGCCCAAACTCAACAAAAAACAGCGCTAGAGGATGCGCTTCGTACCTTGTAATTGTAAAAGTAAAAAAGAGGCGGAACCCTTTTTCCAGCCTCTTTCTTCTATCAAAAGGAGGACCGATAGATGTTAGATTTGATTCAGACTAGACGAGATTTACACCAGATTCCAGAGATTGGCTTGGAAGAGTTCAAGACTCAGGCTTATTTGCTGGATGTGATTGAAAAATTGATTACGGGCAAGGACTTTGTTCAAGTTCGTACTTGGCGGACAGGGATTTTGGTCTACCTGCAGGGAAGTCAGCCGGAACGAACCATTGGTTGGCGAACAGACATTGATGGTCTGCCTATCGTCGAACAAACAGGTCTACCTTTCGCCTCTCAACACCAAGGTCGCATGCATGCCTGTGGCCATGATTTTCATATGACTATTGCCTTGGGCTGTCTCGAACGCGCCCTTGAGGAGCAACCCAAGAATAATTTGCTCTTCCTATTTCAGCCTGCTGAAGAAAATGAAGCTGGTGGGATGCTCATGTATGAGGATGGTGCTTTTGAGGACTGGCTGCCAGATCAGTTTTATGGTCTCCATGTTCGTCCGGATTTGAAGGTTGGACAGATTGCGACCAACACCCATACACTCTTTGCAGGGACTTGTGAAGTGAAGATTCGTTTCAAAGGAAAAGGGGGACACGCTGCTTTTCCACATGAGGCCAATGATGCCTTGGTGGCTGCTAGTTACTTTGTAACCCAAGTGCAGTCAGTTGTCAGCCGCAATGTCAATCCAATCGAGGGAGCGGTGGTGACCTTTGGTGTTTTCCAAGCTGGAACAACCAACAATGTCATTACAGATACAGCCTTTTTACACGGAACCATTCGTGCCTTGACTCAGGACATGAGCCTCTTGGTACAAAAAAGAGTCAAGACAGTCGCAGAAGGGGTTGCAGCAGCCTTTGATATGGAAGTCGAAGTAGAACTCAAGCAAGGAGGCTACCTACCTGTTGAGAACAATCCAGCCTTGGCGCGTGAACTGATGGACTTTTTTGAAGAGAAAGACGGAATTGAGTTGATTGATATTGAGTCAGCTATGACTGGTGAGGACTTTGGTTATCTCCTTTCGAAGGTAGATGGCGTTATGTTCTGGCTAGGTATCGATAGTCCCTACGCCCTTCATCACCCTCAGATGAGTCCCAAAGAAGAAGCCTTAGCCATTGGGGTAGATGCAGTCTCTAGTTTCTTAAAAAAGAAGGCAGCAGAGTAGAGGAATTGTCTATGAAAGCAGAACTACGCAAGAAAATTTTGCAAGAAATGAAGACTCTATCTCAGGAGCAAAAACAGGCTATGGATCGAGTTTTAACTGAACGATTTTTAAAGCATCCCTTTTACCAAGAAGCCAAGACCATCGCAACCTATCTCTCCTTCCCTCATGAATTTCAAACGCAAGAACTGATCAAGCGGATGCTGAAGGACGGCAAAAAGGTTCTGATACCCAAAACCTATCCCAAGGGGCGCATGGACTTTGTGGTCTATCATCCACAGCAGTTGGTAAAAACTTCCTTTGGTTTACTGGAACCGCAAGGAGACTTGGAAGTGGTGGAACCGTCTCAGATTGACTTAATCCATGTTCCGGGTTTGGCTTTTACAACTGAGGGCTATCGGATTGGATATGGTGGAGGATACTACGACCGCTATCTGGAGCATTTTGCTGGGCATACCATGAGTACAATCTATCCTTGTCAAGTTCAGGAGTTTAACTCGGAAAACCATGATATTCCCGTCCAGGAGGTGCTAATCTATGAAGGAAATCTTTGATAAACGTTATCCTGTGACTAGCTTCTTCCTCCTAGTAACAGCATTGGTATTTCTCTTGATGTTGGTTTTTACAGGTTTAAATTTTGAACGAGCAGATACCTTGCTTCAGTTTGGAGCCATGTATGGACCGATCATTCGCCTGTTCCCTGAGCAGATTTGGCGCCTTTTTTCGGCTATATTTGTGCATATCGGATGGGAGCATTTCATTGTCAATATGATTTCGCTCTACTTTCTTGGACGACAGGTGGAGGAGATTTTCGGTTCTAAGCAGTTCTTCTTTCTCTATCTATTATCTGGAATGATGGGCAATCTCTTTGTTTTTGCTTTCACACCGAAAGTTGTCGCTGCTGGGGCATCCACTTCCCTATACGGGCTATTTGCTGCGATTATCGTCTTGCGTTACGCAACTCGCAACCCCTATATTCAGCAGTTGGGGCAATCCTACCTGACGCTTTTCGTGATCAATATCATTGGAAGTGTTCTGATTCCAGGAATCAGCCTAGCAGGCCATATCGGTGGGGCAGTAGGAGGTGCTTTTCTAGCAGTTATTTTTCCAGTTAAATGGGAGAGAAGGATGTACAGTACTAGCCAGCGAATCGGAGCAACTGTACTTTTTATCGCACTAGCCGTTTTCCTTTTCTACAAAGGAATGAGTTATGTGTAGAGTTGTAATAGTTAAAAAGCTACTCATTTTTTGAGTAGCTTTTTAACTATTACAAACAACACAGCTCTAAAACCGTTATCTGATGCTGCTGAATAGGTTTGTCGTTTTGGAACCATTCGAAACAACACAGCTCTAAAACTCATAGAGCTGATTGGTTTCTTTCACTCGCGTTTTGGAACCATTCGAAACAACACAGCTCTAAAACCGTTTAACCATTCCTCCGTAAGCAGAACCCGTTTTGGAACCATTCGAAACAACACAGCTCTAAAACTCGTTGATGTAAGGGTAGGCACCAATTAAGGTTTTGGAACCATTCGAAACAACACAGCTCTAAAACTGGCAGGGTGTTATCTCTTTTGATAATGATGTTTTGGAACCATTCGAAACAACACAGCTCTAAAACAATATGCTCAAGTTCGTATTGGTGTTGGAGGTTTTGGAACCATTCGAAACAACACAGCTCTAAAACGATAGTTTTTGAAATACAAATGATTTTCATGTTTTGGAACCATTCGAAACAACACAGCTCTAAAACTAGCTTTCATCCACCCCGGCTTATCATCTTGTTTTGGAACCATTCGAAACAACACAGCTCTAAAACCGCTCAAGTTTGTAGATTCTCCCATGTCAAGTTTTGGAACCATTCGAAACAACACAGCTCTAAAACATTTTGTAAGAGAGATTCCACGGTTATCAGGTTTTGGAACCATTCGAAACAACACAGCTCTAAAACAACCGTAACGACAGGAAAAGCTGGTACGTTGTTTTGGAACCATTCGAAACAACACAGCTCTAAAACGAAGATAGCATTCAGACGCGCGTGGTCTGAGTTTTGGAACCATTCGAAACAACACAGCTCTAAAACTATGTGGCGGTCAGTCAATCCTTGCACTCGTTTTGGAACCATTCGAAACAACACAGCTCTAAAACAAAGATTCATAGCTTTAGCAAATTTTTTCTGTTTTGGAACCATTCGAAACAACACAGCTCTAAAACCCTTTCGTTTTCTTTAAATTCCAATTTTCAGTTTTGGAACCATTCGAAACAACACAGCTCTAAAACCCTTTCGTTTTCTTTAAATTCCAATTTTCAGTTTTGGAACCATTCGAAACAACACAGCTCTAAAACATCAAGTCGATGAATACGACTGGTTTATTAGTTTTGGAACCATTCGAAACAACACAGCTCTAAAACCCAGGTAAATAACTCCGGCTGAAGGCTTCAGTTTTGGAACCATTCGAAACAACACAGCTCTAAAACCTCGTAGAAAAATTTTTCTCACGAAATTTCGTAATCGCGCCATTCGTCCCAGCCAGACTCCAGCTCGTTAGGTTCCAATTGTTACTCTTATTATACCATATTTTCGGGGTTCAAGAAATAGTCTTGATCCAGCACATACTGCGGAAAATCATAGACTTTTCGAGGTTCGACAAATAAAACCCTTAGTTGATTTAGTTGGATATACTCTATCAGATTTACTAACTCATCCTTTGATAGATAGGCGGATGCATTGATAAAAATAAGGAGTTTCTTTTTAGAAAGATATTTAAAAACTTGGACAATCTCTAGCATCTTTTCGAAAGGTGTATCACTTAGGGTTTCGACTTTGACACCAAGTGCATCGATTAACTCTAGAATGGTAATTTCATCATACTCTAGGTCTAACTCGTTTTCCAAACATTCAAATGCTAGCAATTCTGTAATCGTAGCAACCAACTTTTCAATCATGGACTTGACTTCGGGTTTGTCATTGAGCTGATTTTCTAAATCAGCATGTATCAGCTTGAGCATGGCAGGTGAGTTTAGATTGTATCCTAAGACATCCGTTATCACTAGTAATTCAGATTCTTTCAGAGCTTTTAGATTTCTATCAAACAACTTTAATTCTCCATCATCAGTGTACTGGTAGAACTGCTTGACGATAGTTGAAAAGGTAAACTGGTCTTCCAACACTAAAAAGGTTGCATTTTCAATAGCTAATGGTTCGTCTAATAGCGGAAAATTAATCTTCATCTCTAGGCTCCTCTCCTAGAAAAACCAAACGTGCGTCGGAGTTTGCTACGCTGGTATTTCGCTCGCCATTTAAGTAAATCATACGAGAAAACTGCTTTTCTGTAACGGTTAAGAGAGTAATGTTTCCTTTTTTAGGATTATGAGTCTTGAGTCGCTCAATCATGGCGTTATTAGCAGAGTTGTTGAGCAAGAGCTTGCTATAGATGGAGAATTGGTGCATAATAAATCCCTCATCTATGAGGAACTTGCGAAATTTCCGATAGGCCTTGCGTTCCTCTACGGTATCAACGGGCATATCAAACATTAAAATCATACGCATATATCGATAACTCATATCCTAAACTCAGGAACTCCTTTCTCTGGTTGATTGAGAGCTTGGATAACTTTCTTAGTATAGTCGCTGACGATATTGGACAGGTACATATCTTTGCCATTGTAGTGGAAGGTGTCTGAGAAAATAGTAAAAAGCTCTCGTTTGATTTTGACAAAAGAACTGTTTCGATTTTCATAGACGATTCTGTCAATAATCGGACGGAAAGGCTCCATAATATCGCTAGCGAGGTTGAATTGATTAAACTGATTAGCATGTTTCAATCCAAACTGAGTCATACAACCAGACAACACAATTTCACGCGCAAACATACTCAAAATTAAGGTGTAACCATAGTCCAAGGCAGCATTGACATCATTATCTTGTTCACGGCTAAAATCGTTTCCAAACAAGGTGTTAAAATAAATCCGAGCAGCATGACCCTCACGATTGCTAGGATCAAATAAATCCAACCCATGATAGAGATCGATGACTGACTGGCTCTTTTCCAGAAAACCACAACTCCCCAGATAAAAAGCCTGATTGAGAATCTTTTGTGCAATGATGGTTGTCCAGATTTCCGCCTTTACATCTTCATTCCAAGCAATTTGCCGAGAGAGTTGCAAACTGGAATCGTGACGACCGTAGTAGGGCATTAGGTATGCCGTTGGCAAGCGTTTGTCATCACAAAAGATGACTAGAATATTTTCATCCACCAAACGTTTAATCAGCATAGTGGAGAGAACGATATCCGTCGTCTCTAAAAGTAGGATGTCCACCTCGGACAGGTGAATCAACTCTGTCCGAGAGGCATCTTTAAAAATCAAGTGATTGTTCTTGTAGGAGAGCTTAGAGTGCGTATTGACAACAACGGTTCTCCATCCCATTAGTCTTCTCCTAGTTTGCTTAAGTCAATCCGAGTCTCGTAAAGACCAGTGATGGATTGGTGGATGAGGGTGGATTCTATTATTTTTTTCACCATTTTATCGCTGTCAGTGAATTGCCATCTTTTTATAGGTAATGATAACGTATCATCGAATATTATTTTTTTCTGTCCAGCATTAATATTAGTAAAAGATAAAGTGGTGATGACCCTATTCATAATATTTCTACATTCCTCAATAGTTTGGTTATTGGTTAAAATAAGCTCATCATACTGTTTTTTATTAACCAAGTCTGTTGCTAACATAAATTCTAGAAATTGATTCCAAATTGATTGTATAAGTTGTTGATTGTTTTTTAACAAGCTATCGTGCTCATTTTTATCCAAAGTGGTATATTGAGAAATCAGTTTCATTTGTTTAGTAGTGACAAAAATCTGATTTGCACGTTTCAATTCTTGATTGCTAACTATAAATCTCCTATAGGTTCCGTATTTATGTTTAAATTCCAATACAGTATACTTAACTAATTTTATTACATGTGAAACATTGTTGATTCCTAGATTTCTTAAATATAAATTAGGGTCTCTTTCAAATTCTAATTTAGTAAGCACTGGAATGCCGACCATTGTGTTTTTAATTTTATTATTTTGCTTGTATGTTACCAGAACGGAATAAGCGATTGTAGGTCTTGCATAACCGCCATACTTTTCAGGTGATAGACCGGATTTGATTGGGATTAGTTTACTTGCGTCAACTACTTTTTTCTTGGACACAATATTATTATCAAACAGACCTCCATTTTGTCCAACGGTTTGTTCTTCTGTCTTCTTCACAATATTCACCTGCGGAAGTGAAAGAACTTTTTTGATTGTAGCGAAATCTTTTTCCTTATTCCAAGCGATTTCTCCAGTGTCTTTAGAGTATTCGATATTTTCTCTTTTTACGATGGTTCCGTCTGCGTAATGCACCTCTTCTTTAAAGAAGTTCAACAAGTTTGAGTAGAAGAAATACTTTTCAGTTGCTTTTTCGACTTCTTTAGGATCTTTGGATCTTGAGATGTATCTCTTAAGATCGTACTTTTGATAGTCACCATAAACGAATTCAGGCTCTAGTTTAGGATATTTCTTAAGGATGGCCTTAGCAACCACTGCATTTAAATAGGCATCATGCGCGTGGTGGTAGTCATTGATTTCCCGCACCTTGTATAACCCAAATTCTTTACGGAAGTTGGAAACCATGTTGGATTTCAAAGTGATGATTTTGACATTACGGTTCTTCTTATTCTTCTCAGTCACTTCTTTATTGAACCGAGCATCCAAGATCTGAGCAACATGTTTTGTGATTTGGCGTGTTTCAACTAGTTGGCGTTTGATAAAGCCAACTTTATCAAGCTCATTTAGCCCGCCTCGCTCTCGCTCTGCTTTGGTTAGATTATTATATTTACGTTCTGAAATCAATTTAGAATCCAATAATTGTTGCCAAAAAGCTTTCATCTTTTCAACTACTTCAAGACTAGGAACATTATCGGATTTCCCACGATTATCCTTTGAACTCGTCAAGACACGGTTATCAAGAGAATCATCCTTGATAAAGGCCTGTGGGATGATGTGGTCAATGTCATAGCTGCTCAGTTGGTTGATATTAAGAGCTTCTCCAGTATACATATCCTTCCCATTTTGGAGATAGTAAAGGAAGAGACGGTCATTTTGAAGTTGAATATTATCTGTTGGATTCTCTTTTAATATGTTTGAATCAAGTCCAGAAGCTAAATTTTTTAATGAATCTTCAATGCGCTTATATCTCTGTTGGGAATTCTTTTTCCCTCTGGCAGTAGTCTGATTTTCTCGTGCCATTTCAATCACAATAGACTCGGGAGCATGGCCCATAACCTTGACAAGTTCATCAACAATCTTAATACTTTGTAAAATTCCCTTTTTGATGGCAGGACTTCCAGGAAGATTTTGAACAACTTGTCGTAAATTATCTGTGTCACCCACAACTTGTGCTTTTTGGATAATTTCAGTGAAAGAAAGTTCATCATCTTTTATTAACTGCATAAAGTTACGATTGCTCTTGCCATCATCCATCAAGTAGTCAAGAATAGTTTTCCCCGTTTGTTTATCCCTGATACCGTCAATCAATTTGGCAGAGAGTTTACCCCAACCAGTGTAATGTTTACGAGACAGTGCCTTAATCACTTTCTCATCAAATATAGAATTATATTGAGCAAGTCGTTGCTTAATCATTTCTCGATCTTCAAAAATTGTGAGAGTATGGATAACATTTTCAAGAATATCTCCATTTTTAGGATCATCCATAAATTCTTTATCTCTGATAATTTTTAGTATGTCATGATAAGTGGATAGACTAGCGTTAAATTGTTTTTCAATTCCTTTTAGTTCGATTCCATCGTAGTTATCAATCTTTTGTAAACAATCGATGATATCATCTTCAGTTACTTTTCTTTTCTTTTTGAATAATTGATTGATAATTTTCTTTTTCTGTCCACTGTCAAGGAATTGATAGTCTCTCATTCCTTCTGCAATAAACTTTACTTTTGTTAATTCATTATAGACAGCAAATGTTTCATACAAGAGACTGTGTTTAGGCAAAACTTTTTCTTCTGGCAGATACAAGTCATAGTTAGTCATCTTATTGATGAAGTCTTCCGCAGAGCTTGCTTTATCAACGATTTCTTCAAAATTCCAAGGTCGGATTGCTTGGTCGGAATTTCGAGTAAGCCAAGCAAAATCACGATTGCCACGAGCCAATGGACCAACGTAGTAAGGAATACGGAAGGTCAAGATTTTCTCTATCTTTTCTTTATTTTCCTTCAGGAATGGATAATGTTCTCCTTGTCGACGGAGAATGGTATTCATTTCTTGAAGATGAATTTGATGAGGAATAGAACCATTATCAAAGGTGCGTTGTTTTCTCAAGAAAACTTCACGTTCGATTTTATCAAGGAAATAATCTGCTCCGTCGAATTTAGAGAGAAGATTTTTGATATATTTGTAAAATGCTTCTTGTGTGGTCTTACCATCGATATATCCAGCATACCCATCTTTTGATTGGTCAGAAAAAACTTCAACATATTTTTCTGGAAGATTGGTTTTGATGAATTGTTTTAAAACTGCCAAGTCTTTTTGGTGATTTTCATAGCGCTCAATCATAGATGCTGACAGTGGAGCCTTGGTTGAAGGATCTGTGACAGTCAAAATGCCTGACAGAAGAATCGCATCATAGAGTTTTTTAGCGGCCACGAAAAGGTCTGCAAAGTCATCTCCAATTTGTTCGAGCAAGTTTTCCAAATCCTCATCATAGGTATCTTTAGAGAATTGTAGTGGAGCTTTTTCTTCTAAGTCAAAATGTTTTTTAAAATCAGCCTGATTTCCTACAATTAACTTGAGAAATTCGGAAAACAAACCAGTGGACTTTTCATCAGGAAAGAGTTTTAGAACGCGCTCTCTCTTTGCAGATTTACTAATTTTATCGGTAAAAATTGTTTCTACTTGTGCGTTTTGCCCACTAAGTGAACTTCCTTCAAAGGTGTTGTCGTAAATGCTTATAAACTCGTTAAAGATTTTTTGAATATCATTATTTTTTATATCGAAAGCTTCTTCATATAAAAAATGCCCACGGTATTTAATCATATGAGCTAATACTAGATAGATCAAGCGCAAGTCAGCTTTTTCTTTCGAATCAGCCAGTTGCTTTCTCAAATGATAGATAGTTGGAAATTGCTTATGGTATTCTTTTTCTTCTACCAAGGTAGCAAAAATAGGGTATTTACTCCCTCTTTTATCCTCAGGAATTAAAAAGGAGTCATCCAATCGATGAAAGAAACTACTATCTACCTTGCTCATTTCCTCAGCAAAGATTTCTTGAAGATAGCGAAGACGATTTTTCCGGCGAGTATAGCGACGACGTGCAGTTCGTTTAAGGCGTCTAGCCTCAGCAGTAGTTCCCTCATCAAACAATAGAGCCCCGATGAGATTTTTCTTGATAAATCGTTTATCGGTATTACCCAGAACTTTCATCTTTTTCGATGGGACTTTATAATCGTCAGTGATAACGCTCCATCCGACGCTGTTAGTACCAATATCAAGTCCGATAGAGTAAGGTTTATTGTTCATTTAGTGTTCTCCTTTGAGTTATACTCTTTAAGCTCTTATCAGCAAACGCTAATATATTAACCTTGGCTAAATTATATATCTTTTGACTATTAAAATCAAGAAATTGTAAAACGTTTTCAATGTGTAAATTTTTAAATCGTTATAAAATGAAATGTTATTCTATTTTATAGAGATTTCTTCTTGCAATTTTTAAAAGAATGGTATACAATACAAGTGTTGGAACTATTCGAAACAACACAGCAAGTTAAAATAAGGCTTTGTCCGTACACAACTTGAAAAAGTGAGCACCGATTCGGTGCTTTTTATTTTATTATACAAACTTATTGTGGTCCCATTTTTATAAAAAATAATATCGTAGCGCTTTGATGTAGTTTGAGACCAATTCGGTGGAGCTTTTAAGTGGGTTGACTGAGCAATACAGATTTCTTTTTAGGTAATAGATGTTTTGAAGAATAGCAATACAAAATAAAAAGAACTGGGATAATTAACTATCCTAGTTCTTTTTATATGGAATATTCTTCTATTCCCCCTCAGCTAACTCTTTTCCGAGTTGAATGAGGTAGTCTTTCAGGTCGTCTTTGACTTGTGGGTGTTTGAGAGCGTAGTCGATGGATGTTTTCATAAAGCCAAACTTATCTCCGACATCGTAACGAGCTCCCTTGAATTCACGAGCAAATACACGTTGTGTTTTATTGAGAGTATCGATTGCATCTGTCAGCTGAATTTCATTTCCTGCACCTGGAGCTTGGTTTTCGAGGATTTGGAAAATTTCAGGAGTGAGGAGGTAGCGTCCGATGATAGCAAGGTCACTAGGAGCGTCCTCTGGAGCTGGTTTTTCAACGAAGGTTTCAACGCTATAAAGGCCGTCTTTTCCTTCGCCTTGCGGGGCAATAACCCCATAAGCAGATACTTCGTCGTGAGGGACTGGCATAACAGCGATAGTAGACGCGTGGGTACGCTCGTAGTCATCCATGAGTTGTTTGGTAAGCGGGACAGCCTTTTCGTTAGTGATATCCATCAAGTCATCACCAAGCATAACGACAAAAGGTTCATTTCCAACGAAAGCCTTGGCTTGTAAAACAGCATCGCCGAGACCACGTGGATGCGTTTGGCGGATAAAATGCAGGCGCATGCCGGTTGTCTCATCAACCAGCTTCAAAAGATCTGTTTTCCCTTTTTCTTTAAGGTTATATTCCAATTCGAAGTTTGAGTCGAAGTGGTCCTCGATGGAACGTTTTGACTTACCCGTAACAACCAAGATATCTTCGATACCAGACTTGAGGGCTTCTTCAACGATAAACTGGATAGTTGGCTTGTCTACGATTGGCAACATTTCCTTGGCCAAGGCCTTAGTTGCTGGGAGGAAGCGAGTTCCTAATCCAGCGGCAGGGATGACTGCTTTTCTGACTTTTTGTTTCATGATGTTCCTTTCTATAAGGGTCTACGACCATTCGTTTTCTGCTTTAAATTCATTGCTCATGATGTCAGTGATTGCTTCTTTGGTATTTACACCTTCGTAGATGACTCGGTAAATAGCCTGTGTGATTGGCATGTAGACATCCAATTCCTGAGCCAGCTCGTAAGCTGCTCGAGTTGTTGAAATGCCTTCGATGACCATGCCCATGTTTGCTTCGATGTCTGCGAGGGATTCTCCACGACCGAGAGCATCACCGGCCCTCCAGTTACGAGAGTGGACAGATGTCCCCGTTACAATCAAATCTCCAACTCCAGAAAGACCGCTATAAGTCAGAGGGTTAGCTCCAAGAGCGACCCCTAGACGGGTGATTTCAGCCAAGCCACGGGCAATGATAGCTGCCTTGGCATTGTCGCCAAACCCTAGACCATGTAGTGCCCCCGCACCAACTGCAATGATGTTTTTAAGAGCACCAGCGGTTTCAACCCCGATAACATCCGTATTAGTATAGAGACGGAAGTAGTGATTGCTAAAGAGATTTTGGACGTACTGGGCAGTTTCGAGGTCTTTAGAGGCTGCAGTGATCAAGGTAATATCCCGAACAATCGTTTCCTCAGCGTGGCTCGGTCCTGAAACAACGACGACTTCACTACGAAGGTCAGCTGGAATTTCCTCTTCAAGAATAGTCGATAGGCGTTTGTGGCTATCTGGTTCCAATCCTTTGGAGGCATGCATGATGACAACCTTGTGATCGAGCACCTTTGCTACTTGTTGGGCAACCAGTCTCGTTACTTTTGTTGGGACTACAAATAAAACAGCATCTACACCCTTTAGTGTTTCTTCCAAGTCATGATAGGCTTTGATTTTTTCGTCGAGTAGGATATCTTTGAAATAGCGTTTGTTTGTATGCTGGTTATTGATTTCATCGATTTGGTCAGAAATATTTCCCCAAATTCGAACTTCGTGTCCATTGTCGTTTAGGACCTGCGAAAGGGCAGTTCCCCAAGAACCAGGACCCAAGACAGCGATGGTTTGTTTCTTCATCTTTTCCTCCTTGTAAGAGTTCTTCCTTCCATTTTACCATAAAAAGCCTTTTCATGCATCACCTGTAGATGAAAGCGCACTAATTTATAATAAGGAGACTTCTTTGACAAGATGCCTCTTTTTTGCTAGAATAGCATCAATATGAACGAATGAGAAGGAGCTGACGCAGGATGTCGCTCCCTTTATCTATTTTATTAGGAGGAAATATGCTCATTAAAAAAATAAAAACCTATAAATGGCATGCCTTGGCATCCTTAATGATGACAGGCTTGATGGTTGCGAGCTCGCTCTTGCAACCACGCTATTTGCAAGAGGTGTTAGAGGCTTTGTTGGCCGGACAAAATGAGGCTATTTATAGTATTGGTGCATGGCTGATAGGAGTAGCCCTAGTCGGTCTGGTGGCAGGTGGGGTCAATGTGACACTTGCAGCCTATATTGCCCAAGGAGTGTCTTCGGACCTTCGTGAAGACGCTTTTCGCAAGATCCAGACCTTTTCTTATGCCAATATCGAGCAATTCAATGCGGGTAACCTTGTCGTCCGTATGACCAATGATATTAACCAAATTCAGAACGTGGTGATGATGGCTTTTCAAATCCTCTTCCGTCTCCCTCTTCTCTTTATCGGTTCCTTTATCTTGGCGGTTCACACTCTTCCGTCACTTTGGTGGGTGATTGTCCTCATGGTGCTCCTAATCTTTGCACTAACTGCCATCATGATGGGAATGATGGGGCCACGATTTGCTAAGTTTCAAACCCTTCTTGAACGGATCAATGCTATTGCCAAAGAAAATCTACGTGGTGTGCGCGTGGTCAAATCCTTTGTACAGGAAAAAGCACAATTTGACAAATTTACCGAGGTTTCAGATGAACTTCTCGGCCAAAATCTTTATATCGGTTATGCCTTCTCAGTTATAGAACCCTTCATGATGCTAGTCGGCTATGGGGCGGTCTTCCTCTCTATCTGGTTAGTGGCAGGTATGGCTCAGTCAGATCCATCTGTTGTGGGCTCGATTGCTTCCTTTATCAACTATCTCAGCCAGATTATCTTTACCATCATCATGGTTGGATTTTTAGGAAATTCTGTCAGTCGTGCCATGATTTCCTTGCGTCGTATCCGCGAGATTCTAGATACCGAGCCAGCGATGACCTTTAAAGATCTCCCAGACGAAGAGTTAGAAGGAAGTCTCTCTTTTGAAAATGTGACCTTCACCTATCCTAATGATGATGAGCCTATGCTGAAGAATGTAACCTTTGAAATTGCGCCTGGTCAGATGGTCGGTGTGGTTGGGGCGACTGGAGCAGGGAAGTCTACCTTGGCTCAGTTAATTCCACGACTGTTTGATCCACAGGAGGGCTCTATCAAGATTGGTGGAAAGGATATTCGAGACGTCAGCGAGGGAACCTTGCGTAAAACAGTTTCCATCGTCTTGCAACGTGCTATTCTCTTTAGCGGGACCATTGCAGATAATCTTCGTCAAGGGAAAGGCAATGCCAGTGTGTCAGAAATGGAACGTGCAGCACGGATTGCCCAAGCCAGTGAATTTATCGGACGCATGGAAAACAAATTTGAGAGTCAGGTCGAAGAACGAGGCACCAATTTTTCTGGTGGACAAAAACAACGGATGTCCATTGCCCGTGGGATTGTCAGCAATCCCCGTATCCTGATTTTTGACGATTCGACTTCAGCCTTGGATGCTAAGTCAGAGAGACTCGTGCAGGAAGCTTTGAATAAAGATCTGAAAGGGACAACAACCATTATCATCGCTCAAAAGATCAGTTCAGTCGTCCATGCGGACAAGATTTTGGTCTTGGATCAAGGGCGTTTGATTGGAGAAGGACGGCATGCAGACTTGGTAGCTAACAATGCCGTCTACCGCGAAATCTACGAAACACAAAAGGGAAAGGAGGAATAAAATGAAAACCGTTCGATTTTTCTGGAATTATTTTAAAGTTTACAAGCTCTCCTTTGTCATTGTGATTCTGATGGTTGCAGTTGCGACGATTGCCCAAGCCCTCTTTCCAGTTTTTTCAGGTCAAGCAGTGACAGAGCTCGCTAACCTAGTTCTGGCTTATCAAAATGGAACTTCCGAACTAGCCTGGCAGAGTTTGTCAGCTCTGATGCTGAATCTAGCTCTAGTTGTCCTCGCCTTAGTGGTATCCAGTTTGATTTACATGACCTTGATGACCCGTGTGATTGCTGAGTCAACAAATGAGATGCGTAAGGGCCTCTTTGGCAAACTCTCTCGTTTGACGGTTTCTTTCTTTGACCGCCATCAGGATGGCGATATCCTTTCTCGCTTCACGAGTGACTTGGACAACATCCTTCAAGCCTTCAATGAAAGCCTAGTTCAGGTTATGAGCAATATTGCTCTTTACATCGGTTTGATTTTTGTCATGTTTTCAAGAAATGTGACGCTCGCCCTGATAACAGTAGCCAGTACTCCAGTAGCCTTTCTCATGTTGGTTTTCATCGTGAAAATGGCCCGCAAGTACACTAATCTCCAGCAAAAAGAGGTTGGGAAACTAAACGCCTACATGGACGAGAGTATTTCTGGACAGAAAGCTGTTATCGTACAAGGAATTCAAGATGATATCGTAGCAGGCTTTGTGGAGCAAAATGAGCGCGTGCGCAAGGCAACTTTTAAAGGGAGAATGTTCTCAGGTATCCTCTTTCCAGTTATGAATGGGATGAGCTTGGTCAATACGGCCATCGTCATTTTTGCTGGTTCTGCGGTCCTGCTGAACGATCCAAGTATCGAAACAACAACAGCCCTAGGTTTGATTGTCATGTTTACCCAATTTTCTCAGCAGTACTACCAGCCGATTATCCAGGTGGCTGCGAGTTGGGGGAGCCTCCAGTTGGCCTTTACTGGGGCGGATCGTATCCAAGAAATGTTCGATGCAGAAGAAGAGATTCGTCCGCAAAATGCCCCTGCCTTTACGGAATTGCGAGAAGGCGTTGAAATCAGTCACATTGATTTCTCTTATGTGCCAGACAAGCCGATTTTAAAAGATGTTAGCATTTCAGCTCCTAAGGGGCAGATGATAGCAGTTGTCGGTCCGACTGGCTCAGGGAAAACGACCATCATGAACCTCATCAATCGTTTCTACGATGTGGATGCAGGCAGCATTTGCTTTGATGGCAAAGACATCCGTGACTACGACTTGGACAGTCTGCGGAGCAAGGTCGGGATTGTCCTGCAGGATTCGGTCTTGTTTAGCGGAACAATCCGAGACAATATCCGCTTTGGTGTGCCAGATGCCAGTCAGGAAATGGTCGAAGTAGCTGCCAAGGCAACTCATATTCATGACTATATCGAAAGCTTGCCTGACAAGTATGATACCCTTATTGATGATGAGCAAAATATCTTCTCGACTGGGCAGAAACAATTGATTTCCATCGCTCGAACCTTGATGACAGATCCTCAAGTCCTAATCTTAGATGAAGCGACTTCCAATGTGGATACCGTAACAGAAAGCAAGATTCAACATGCTATGGAGGCAGTTGTAGCAGGACGAACCAGTTTTGTTATTGCCCATCGTCTCAAGACCATCCTCAATGCCGATCAGATTATTGTCCTCAAAGATGGAGAGGTTATTGAACGTGGAAATCATCACGAGTTGCTCAAACTCGGCGGTTTCTACTCGGAACTGTATCACAATCAATTTGTCTTCGAATAAAAAAGAAGTTGTCCTCGTTGGGCAGCTTTTTCTTGTCCATAAAAAATACTTATCACGGTCTTTAAAAAAACATATTAGACAGGAAAGGGTTGGAGTGATAAGATAAGACTGTCGCAAGAAAATCGAAAGGAGACATATCATGGCTAGAACAGTTGTTGGAGTAGCGGCAAACCTATGTCCTGTAGACGCAGAAGGAAAAAACATCCACTCATCTGTATCCTGTAAATTTGCTGAAAGTATTCGTCAGGTTGGCGGACTTCCTTTGGTCATTCCGGTTGGTGATGAGACACTTGTCCATGACTATGTAGAAATGATTGATAAGCTCATCTTGACTGGGGGACAAAATGTTCATCCTCAGTTTTATGGTGAGGAAAAAACAATTGATAGCGACGACTATAACCTAGCTCGCGACGAGTTTGAGCTAGCTCTTCTACAAGAAGCCTTGCGTCAGAACAAACCAATCTTAGCCATTTGCCGTGGCGTTCAGCTTGTCAACGTTGCTTTTGGTGGGACACTCAATCAGGATATTGAAGGTCATTGGCAAGGTCTACCTTTTGGGACTTCACATTCTATTGAGACAGTGGATGGCAGTGTAGTGTCTAAATTATTTGGTAAAGAAAGTCAGGTTAACTCAGTACATCGTCAGAGTATTAAAGACTTGGCACCCAATTTCCGCGTGACGGCTGTGGATCCACGTGATCAAACTGTTGAAGCAATCGAATCTATTGATGAGCACCGTATTATTGGTCTCCAGTGGCATCCAGAATTTTTGGTCAATGAAGAAGATGGCAACTTAGAATTATTTGAGTATTTATTGAATGAATTATAACGACTGGAAACCTAGTCGTTTTTTTGTCTTATTTCGTTCAAATTTTAATATTGTAACATTTTTTACGCAAATGTTTAAATTATGATAAAATTTGGAAAAATTCAGTATAAAAACTTGAAAAAATCTAAGGTAAGGGTTATGATAGAAGAGAAGAAATTTTGGAGGAATATTATGTCACATATTAAATTTGATTATTCAAAAGTATTAGATAAATTTGTTGCACCACATGAACTAGATTATATGCAGCCTCAAGTGACTGCAGCAGATTCTGCTCTGCGAAATGGTACAGGTCCTGGGGCAGAAATGACTGGCTGGTTGAACTTACCTGAAGAATATGACAAAGATGAATTTGCTCGTATTCAAAAGGCTGCTGCTAAAATCCAATCTGATAGTGAGGTATTGATCGTAATCGGTATTGGTGGTTCCTATTTAGGAGCTCGTGCAGCTATTGATTTCTTGAATAATTCATTTGTAAACTTGCAAAGAAAGGAAGAACGCAAGGCACCTCAGATCCTCTATGCTGGAAACTCTATCTCTTCAAGCTATTTGGCTGATTTGGTAGACTATGTATCAGACAAAGATTTCTCAGTAAACGTGATTTCTAAATCAGGTACAACAACTGAACCGGCTATTGCTTTCCGTGTCTTCAAAGAACTCTTGGTTAAGAAGTACGGTCAAGAAGAAGCTAACCAACGTATCTACGCAACTACAGACCGCGCTAAAGGTGCAGTTAAGGTTGAAGCAGATGCTAATGGCTGGGATACTTTTGTAGTGCCTGATAGTGTAGGTGGTCGTTTTACAGTATTGACAGCAGTGGGGCTCTTGCCAATCGCAGCTGCAGGAGCTGATATCAGCAAGTTAATGGAAGGAGCAAATGCTGCTCGCAAGGCTTATGCTTCTGATAAGTTGGCTGAAAATGAAGCATATCAATATGCAGTTGTACGCAATATCTTGTACCGTAAAGGTTATCTGACAGAAGTTCTAGCTAACTATGAACCATCTCTGCAATACTTCTCTGAGTGGTGGAAGCAACTGGCTGGTGAGTCAGAAGGGAAAGACCAAAAAGGGATTTATCCAACTTCAGCTAACTTCTCAACAGACTTGCACTCTCTGGGACAATTTATCCAGGAAGGTACCCGTATCCTCTTTGAAACAGTTATCCGTGTAGATAAACCTCGCAAAAATGTGCTGATTCCTGAATTGGCAGAAGACTTGGACGGTCTTGGCTACTTGCAAGGAAAAGATGTTGACTTTGTCAATAAAAAAGCTACAGATGGAGTGCTGTTAGCACACACTGATGGTGGAGTTCCAAATATGTTTGTGACACTGCCTGAGCAAGATGAGTTCACTTTGGGCTACACTATTTACTTCTTTGAGTTGGCTATTGCTCTTTCTGGCTACCTGAATGGTATCAATCCATTTGACCAGCCTGGAGTTGAAGCTTATAAGAAAAACATGTTTGCTCTTCTTGGGAAACCAGGCTTTGAAGAGCTGGGTGCTGAGTTGAATGCACGCCTTTGATTCTCATATGCTTTGAGTTCATTTAGAATATAAAAAGATCCACAAGTTCATTTCTTGTGGATTTTTAGTACAAGCCTCTTAATTAGTTTATTATTTTTTTTAAAAGTGTAAAAAAGAGTGTCTTAATTCTTTTATGAAAGCGCTGTATAATTGCCTTGTAAATAAAATTTGAGAGGTATCAAAATGAATGATTGGTTAAACATAAAAGGCAAAACAGTTCTTGTGACTGGCGCGTCATCTGGGATCGGTAAGGCAATCGTTGAAGAATTGCTGGAATTAGGAGTCAATGTAGCGAATTTTGATCTTAGCGACAACGATTTGCGTCACCCGAATCTATTATTTGTAAAAGTTGATGTAACTTCTCGCTCTGAAGTAGAAGAGGGTGTTGCCAAAATAGTTGAAAGATTTGGCAATATTGATGCGGTAGTCAATAATGCAGGGATTAATGTTCCCAGATTATTAATTGATGCAGAAAATCCTAAAGGTCCTTACGAGTTAGACGATGAAACGTTTGAAAAAGTAACAATGATTAATCAAAAAGGTTTGTATTTGGTTAGTCAGGCAGTAGGACGTATTTTAGTGAAAAATAGAAAAGGTGTAATTGTGAACATGGCTTCAGAAGCAGGTTTGGAAGGTTCTGAAGGACAAAGTGCCTATGCTGCAACAAAAGCAGCAGTCTATAGTTACACTCGTTCATGGGCGAAAGAGCTGGGTAAGCATGGTGTACGTGTGGTTGGAATTGCTCCAGGAATTATGGAAGCTACGGGACTTCGAACTCTTTCTTATGAGGAAGCTCTTGCTTATACCCGTGGAAAGACGGTAGAAGATATTCGAGCTGGTTATGCTTCAACTTCAACAACTCCTTTGGGACGAAGTGGTAAACTACGGGAAGTAGCTGATCTTGTAGCATTCTATATTTCAGATCGTTCTAGCTATATAACTGGAGTCACTACAAATATTGCTGGAGGGAAAACTCGCGGTTAAAAAAATGAAGGTGAGGAAGAGAGTTGACCATAGTAAATCGATGGTATAACATTTTAGAAAAAATGGTCTCACAGCCAACTTATTCCTTGGTAGATATGCGCTCAGAGCTGGATATTAGTATGCAAACCTTGCAAAAGAGTATCCAACAATTAAATGATGTTTTGGCTCCTAATATCCAGATTATCTCACAAGATGATAAGTTAATGTTAGAGGTGTATGACTATACTGAGTTGGAAAGGATTTTATCTGGTAGTTTAAAACGGGAGAGTGACTTCAATTCTTCCAGTAAAAGAATTGCCTATTTACTAAAACGTTTAATTAAGTCAACCTCCCCTCTTCTTATTGACGACTTGGCTGAGGAGGCAGGTGTTAGTAGAAGTACCCTTAATAAGGATTTAAAACAAGTAAAATCTTTGGCAGAGAGTTACTCTATCACTATTTCAGGAAAGCCCAACCGTGGGCTGGAGGTCTTGGGGTCCGAGCTGAATTTGCGCTTGCTCTATATTCACCAAGTGGCCCCTTACTTTGAAGGAAAGACACTCACCGAGGCAACATCTTCTTTTCTGGAGACGCTAGTCCAGGAGTATAAAATCCCGAAAGAAACAAAGGAACTCCTTCGAAAGACAATTTCAATTATGGTGGAGCGTATTTATGCATCTAGGGTGTTGAGTTGCCCTATTCCTTACTATAGGAATGATTTAACAGAGACACCTTTGGTTGAAAAATTAATCTATCATATTGAGATGACTTATAAGATTTCCCTCAGTCAGTTTGAAATAGACTTTTTGTGTTTTCCGTTTAATATCCGTTTTATTGACACTTTAAGCAAGCCGTCTTATCAATCTGAACAGCTTGCAAACATTTTTCAAGGGATTGTCAAGAAAGTCAAAGAAACAATGTTGGTTAACTTTGATGATGAAGAATTATTTGAAGAAATCAAGTCTCATCTAGGCCCCTTAATCAATCGACTGATTTTCCATGTGCAAGCTAATGATATATTCCATGGCGAGGTTCAAACTCAATATCCTTTTGCTTTTGAAATGGCGAAAATTGCTGGAGAAGAACTGTCTGCAATTTTTGGTTCTGAATTGGAATTATCTGAAATCGGATATCTGGCTTTGTATTTTGAAATGATTTTAAGAAAGCAAAACTCTGTTGTAAATGGTTCTCGCAAGCAGATAGCAGTAGTTTGCACAACAGGAAGAGGAACTGCTGCGATGATTATTCAGCAACTCAGACGAATCCTTGGAAATGATGTAGACATTACTCAGTATTCTGAAGAGGATTTTAATCTGGATTTGAATCAGGACTATTTCGCGATTTTTACGACAGTTCCTCTAAAATATAAAGATTCTAAATCTCCAGTCATTCAAGTTAATCATCTTTTTGATGATCAATGGCTGCGGGAAGAATGGCAGAGGGCCAATGCTTTTCATCAAAAAAATCTAGAAACAGTCAGCTTACGTTTTCTTCGGTTGAGTCCCCAAAAAACCTATCAGCAATACTTGCTAAATATGGTTGCAGAGTTAGAGAAACTTCAGATGATTGATGAAGGTTTTAGAAATCGGATAATTGATAGGGAGAAAAAACAATCAACCATTTTTGGTGGAGGAATTGCCTTCCCCCATACAATTAACCAGGGTTATGCAAAGACTATTTTAATGTTTGGAAAGCTAGAAGAGCCTTATCAAAAAGGAGATGATTGGATTGAATTTATCTTTCTAGTCGCCATTCCCTCAGAAATTGAAAGCAAAATGGAGAGTGAATTGCTGGAATTGTATGACGACATTTTTCGAATTGCAGGAGAGCCTTCTCTAAAAGAAGCTTTGAGGGCTGTAGAAACAGAGACAGAGTTTCTATCATTTTCTAAGAGCAAAGGAGTATTTTAATGAATTCGCTAATAATTTTCGCTGTATTTGTCATGGCAGCTTATATATTTCAAATGTTCCTCGGCTGGCAGCAACTCAAAGACTTCAATAAGACCTATACGATGCTCCGAAGACTGGGGCGCGTAGCGATTGGCAGGAAGTCCGGAAGAATCAAATCCGGTACGATTGTCATGTTCGCGGTTGATGAAAACGGTCGGGTTCTTAAAGCTAGCAAAATGCAAGGAGTCACAATCTTAGCACGTTTTCAAAATATGGACGATTATGTTGGAGAAGACATCCATTATTTTGACAAGTATAATCCTCTTGTGAGAAAAGAAAATAAGTTGATGCAATCAGCCATAGAAGATGCTAGAAAAGTCTATCTTTGGCATGAGGCAGGTATTGAGAAAGAGACAAGTTCATCTGATTCTTTTCTGGGATTCGGCTTTTATGCGAATTACTTACAATTATCTATTAAACAGTTATTTAAAAAAAATAAGAAAGGGAGTTCCTTATGAATCACATTACAAATTTTGCAGAGAGTTTTATGAAACTCTTCCAATTAGGTGGAGAAACCTTTATTAGCTGGATGACAAATATTGTACCGCTTGTCTTAATGCTATTGATTGCAATGAATACCCTTATCGCTTTCTTGGGAGAAGAGAAGGTCAATTCCCTGGCTAAGATTTCTGCCAAAAATCCTGTTAGCCGGTATATGATTTTACCTTTCATTTCAGCCTTTATGCTGGGGAATCCGATGGCAATCAGTATGGGACGTTTCTTACCAGAATATTATAAACCTAGTTTTGTAGCAGCTCAGATGCAGTTCTGCCATACTTCAAATGGTGTATTTCCGCATATCAATCCTGGGGAATTGTTTGTATGGATGGGAATTGCAACAGGAATTCAAACTTTAGGTTTAAGTCAAATGGACTTAGCCATTCGTTACATGCTTGTTGGGCTTGTCATGAACTTTGTAGGCGGTTGGGTGACCGATTTTACAACTGCTTATGTAGCAAAACAGCAAGGTGTTACCTTGAGTAAAACATTTGATTTATAGAAAGAGTGAAATTATGTCATATAAGAGTATAAAAGTTGTTAAAGGAAATGGCGGTTTCGGAGGACCTTTGGTCATTACACCTAGTGAAGCTAAGCATAAATTCATCTATATCACTGGCGGAGGAGAAAAGCCAGATATTGTGGATAAAATTGCTGATTTGACCGGTATGGAAGCTGTTAATGGGTTTAAAACTTCTATCCCAGATGAGGAAATTGCTTTAGCAATCGTGGATTGTGGCGGTACTCTTCGCTGTGGTATTTATCCTAAAAAGGGGATCCCTACAATAAATATTGTAGCTACAGGGAAAAGTGGGCCTCTAGCTCAATATATAACCGAGGAAATCTATGTGTCAGCAGTTGGCCTTAATCAAATTTCTGCTGCTAATGAAGACGAAAAAGCGACAACTGTGGTAACAGAAAAGCCAACTTACGATACTAGTAAAAAAATTACAGAGCAAAAAGCTGAAACAAGTATTGTAGCAAGAATTGGGATGGGCGCTGGGAAGGTCGTTGCGACTTTCAACCAGGCTGCTCGTGAAGCCATCCAAACAATGCTCAACACGATCATTCCTTTCATGGCCTTTGTTTCCTTGCTGATTGGGGTTATTCAAGGTTCAGGTGTTGGAAATTGGCTGGCAAAATTAATGGTTCCCCTAGCTGGGAACATCTGGGGACTCATTTTGATTGGCTTTATCTGTTCCTTGCCATTCCTATCTCCTTTGTTAGGCCCCGGAGCTGTTATCAGTCAGATTATTGGAACCTTAATTGGAGTTGAAATCGGCAAAGGGAATATTCCGCCCCAAATGGCTCTGCCAGCTATATTTGCTATCAACACTCAAAACGGTTGTGATTTCATTCCTGTAGCACTCGGTCTATCTGAAGCCAAGGCTGAAACAGTTGAGGTTGGTGTCCCTTCTGTGCTTTATTCACGCTTTCTCAATGGTGTTCCGCGGGTGCTAGTAGCTTGGATAGCTAGTATTGGCCTTTATCAGTAAACCTTTGATAGATGCACGTAAACATAGCAACTATTATGTTAAACTTATCTATAAGCATAAGTTTATGACAGATTTGAGAAAGGATGAATAGGAATTAGATGAAGAAAATTTTTGAAGCTAAAGTAATTCAAGTGGGGCCTGAAGCTCAGAATATGATTCAAGATGCCAATATGCTCATTTTGTTTGGAGAAGAAGCTCCGGAAGACTTAGCAGAGTATTGTTTTAAAATCGATAACAAAAATCTTCTAGGTGCAATACTAGAAGGTGGAAAGCTGGTGGTAGATAGTCAGGAATATTCGATTACTGCCGTAGGAAATGTAGTAGAAAAAAATTTAACTGGACTGGGCCATATCACGATTTCTTTTGATGGTTCAAAAGAGGGGAGCCTTCCTGGTACACTCCATGTTGCAGCAGACCAAGCAGTAGTAATTGAAAAGGACTCTACCATTCAGATTTTCGAAACTGCTTGACCATAACAAAATTTAAAATCAAGCAATTTAGAAACATAAAAGTCAAAAAAATTGATTCAGAGCTTGGACAAAAAGTCCAGGCTTCTGGGTCTAAATTAGAAAAAATAGATGACGCGGTGGTTGATTGGCATCTTCCTTCGCTTTTTAAGCCCCAAAGATTGCCTGATCAACTGTGCGGGGGTGGGAAGATGAACTTTTTAACTTGTTTGAAGTTCTTTCCCACTCCCTTTTTGATAGGGAAAATAATTTATGTTTTAATATTGTAAAATTTGTCATTGTTTTTCAATGTTTTCGCAATATGACAAATCAACAAAATTTATAAGGATAAAAGCATGCCAGAAAAAGACGGTCAAGGTCAAGCGCAAAGAGCTTGAAGTCAATCAAACTAGCCAGCCAGTGCAAGGGAATTTCCAGCAGATGCATCCATAAGGTGTGCCTGAACAGAAGGAAAAGACCAAAAAGGTATTTACCCAACTTCAGCAAACTTCTCAACTGACTTGCACTCATTGGGTCAATTTATCCAAGAAGGAACTCGTATCATGTTTGAAACAGTTGTCCGTGTTGACAAACCACGTAAGAACGTGATTATCCCTACTTTGGAAGAAGACCTTGATGGACTTGGTTACCTTCAAGGAAAAGACGTTGACTTTGTAAACAAAAAAGCAACTGACGGTGTTCTTCTTGCCCACACTGACGGTGATGTGCCAAACATGTACGTGACTCTTCCAGAGCAAGACGCTTTCACTCTTGGTTACACTATCTACTTCTTCGAATTGGCAATTGCCCTTTCAGGTTACTTGAATGCCATCAACCCATTTGACCAACCAGGTGTTGAAGCCTACAAACGCAACATGTTTGCCCTTCTTGGAAAACCAGGGTTTGAAGAATTGAGCAAAGAGCTTAACGCACGTCTATAATAGAAGAAAAGAGTGGCTTGCCCACTCTTTTTACTCTCTTTATTCGTAGACATTGGACTCAGGCGAGACTTGTGATATAATATAGAAAGCAAAAAGGCAGACGCCTAGAGACTTTATAGGAGAAACTATGTCAAAAGATATCCGCGTACGCTACGCACCAAGTCCAACAGGACTACTACACATCGGAAATGCCCGTACAGCATTGTTTAACTACCTTTACGCACGCCATCATGGTGGAACTTTTATCATTCGTATCGAAGATACTGACCGTAAACGCCATGTTGAGGATGGAGAACGTTCACAGCTTGAAAATCTTCGCTGGTTGGGTATGGATTGGGATGAGAGCCCAGAAACTCATGCAAACTACCGCCAGTCTGAGCGTTTGGAACTCTATCAAAAATACATCGACCAATTGCTAGCTGAAGGAAAAGCCTACAAATCTTACGTCACAGAAGAAGAGTTGGCGGCTGAGCGTGAACGCCAAGAAGCAGCTGGCGAAACACCTTGTTACATCAACGAATACCTTGGCATGAGCGAAGAAGAAAAAGCAGCTTATGTCGCAGAACGTGAAGCTGCAGGTATCATCCCAACTGTTCGTTTGGCAGTTAATGAGTCAGGTATCTACAAATGGCATGACATGGTCAAAGGTGATATCGAGTTTGAAGGTGGCAATATCGGTGGGGACTGGGTTATCCAAAAGAAAGATGGCTACCCAACTTACAACTTTGCCGTTGTCATCGATGACCACGATATGCAAATTTCTCATGTCATTCGTGGAGATGACCATATTGCTAACACACCAAAACAACTCATGGTTTATGAAGCGCTTGGATGGGAAGCACCTGAGTTTGGTCACATGACCTTGATCATTAACTCTGAAACTGGTAAGAAGTTATCTAAACGTGATACTAACACCCTTCAGTTTATTGAAGATTACCGTAAGAAAGGGTACCTTCCAGAAGCAGTCTTTAACTTTATCGCCCTTCTTGGTTGGAATCCTGGTGGAGAAGACGAAATCTTCTCTCGCGAAGAACTCATTAAGCTCTTTGATGAAAATCGCCTCAGCAAGTCTCCAGCAGCCTTCGACCAGAAGAAACTGGACTGGATGAGCAATGATTACATCAAGAGAGCTGACTTAGCAACCATCTTTGAAATGGCAAAACCATTCCTAGAAGAAGCAGGACGCTTGACTGACAAGGCCGAAAAATTGGTGGAACTCTACAAACCACAAATGAAGTCAGTGGATGAAATCGTTCCATTGACAGACCTTTTCTTCTCAGACTTCCCAGAGCTGACAGATGCTGAGCGCGAGGTCATGGCAGGAGAAACCGTTCCTGTTGTTCTAGAAGCCTTCAAAGCGAAACTAGAAGCCATGACAGATGAGGAATTTGTGACAGAAAACATCTTCCCACAAATCAAAGCAGTTCAAAAAGAAACAGGTATCAAAGGGAAAAACCTCTTCATGCCGATTCGTATTGCCGTTTCAGGTGAAATGCATGGACCAGAATTACCAGACACCATTTTCTTACTCGGACGTGAAAAGTCAATCCAGCATATTGAAAACATACTGAAAGAGATTTCTAAATAAAAAGGACTTCCGATGGATACATGGGAAAAAATGTATGAAGAAGCACGAGCCTTATACAATCCTCATGAAGTTTCTGACTTTGTTTATGCTAACCATGTTGTTGCTGCAGTAGAAGCAGAAGATGGTCAGATCTTCACAGGATTTTGTATGGAGGGCACTTGTGGCGTTTTTCATCTCTGTGCAGAACGAGCGGCTCTCTTCAATATGTATCAATTTTCAGGACAAACTAAAGTTAAGAAAATCCTCGCCTTTCGAGATAAACCTCCTTACGGCGAAGGATCAGGTATGCCCTGTGGCGCTTGCAGAGAATTTCTCTTAGAATTGAATGCTGAAAATAAAGAAGCAGAGTTCATGATGGACTACGAAACAAGAAAAACAATCAAAGTTGCCGAATTGATCCCTTACTGGTGGGGAGAGGAACGTGCGACTAATTGGCAAGATAAATAGAGGGAGTCAGTTTAACTGGCTCTTTCCCTAATCTTTTCAGAATTTCGGTAAAGAGGAAAAAAAGTCCTTGACAAAGGCGGAAAAGTAGGTATAATAGAAAGAGTTGAAAAGCTCAAGGTCCGTTGGTCAAGGGGTTAAGACACCGCCTTTTCACGGCGGTAACACGGGTTCGAATCCCGTACGGACTATGGGTGTATTGTGGTTAAAAAAACTTGAAAAAAGTTTAAAAAATCTGTTGACAGAGACAGATGGCTGTGATATACTAATATAGTTGTCGCTTGAGAGAGATTGAGTGACAAAGACCTTTGAAAACTGAACAAGACGAACCAATGTGCAGGGCACTATAACTGAGGTTATAGTACTGAACAATGAAAAAACAATAAATCTGTCAGTGACAGAAATGAGTGAGAACTCAAACTTTTAATGAGAGTTTGATCCTGGCTCAGGACGAACGCTGGCGGCGTGCCTAATACATGCAAGTAGAACGCTGAAGCTTGGTGCTTGCACCGAGCGGATGAGTTGCGAACGGGTGAGTAACGCGTAGGTAACCTGCCTGGTAGCGGGGGATAACTATTGGAAACGATAGCTAATACCGCATAAGAGTAGATGTTGCATGACATTTGCTTAAAAGGTGCAATTGCATCACTACCAGATGGACCTGCGTTGTATTAGCTAGTTGGTGAGGTAACGGCTCACCAAGGCGACGATACATAGCCGACCTGAGAGGGTGATCGGCCACACTGGGACTGAGACACGGCCCAGACTCCTACGGGAGGCAGCAGTAGGGAATCTTCGGCAATGGACGGAAGTCTGACCGAGCAACGCCGCGTGAGTGAAGAAGGTTTTCGGATCGTAAAGCTCTGTTGTAAGAGAAGAACGAGTGTGAGAGTGGAAAGTTCACACTGTGACGGTATCTTACCAGAAAGGGACGGCTAACTACGTGCCAGCAGCCGCGGTAATACGTAGGTCCCGAGCGTTGTCCGGATTTATTGGGCGTAAAGCGAGCGCAGGCGGTTAGATAAGTCTGAAGTTAAAGGCTGTGGCTTAACCATAGTACGCTTTGGAAACTGTTTAACTTGAGTGCAAGAGGGGAGAGTGGAATTCCATGTGTAGCGGTGAAATGCGTAGATATATGGAGGAACACCGGTGGCGAAAGCGGCTCTCTGGCTTGTAACTGACGCTGAGGCTCGAAAGCGTGGGGAGCAAACAGGATTAGATACCCTGGTAGTCCACGCCGTAAACGATGAGTGCTAGGTGTTAGACCCTTTCCGGGGTTTAGTGCCGCAGCTAACGCATTAAGCACTCCGCCTGGGGAGTACGACCGCAAGGTTGAAACTCAAAGGAATTGACGGGGGCCCGCACAAGCGGTGGAGCATGTGGTTTAATTCGAAGCAACGCGAAGAACCTTACCAGGTCTTGACATCCCTCTGACCGCTCTAGAGATAGAGTTTTCCTTCGGGACAGAGGTGACAGGTGGTGCATGGTTGTCGTCAGCTCGTGTCGTGAGATGTTGGGTTAAGTCCCGCAACGAGCGCAACCCCTATTGTTAGTTGCCATCATTCAGTTGGGCACTCTAGCGAGACTGCCGGTAATAAACCGGAGGAAGGTGGGGATGACGTCAAATCATCATGCCCCTTATGACCTGGGCTACACACGTGCTACAATGGCTGGTACAACGAGTCGCAAGCCGGTGACGGCAAGCTAATCTCTTAAAGCCAGTCTCAGTTCGGATTGTAGGCTGCAACTCGCCTACATGAAGTCGGAATCGCTAGTAATCGCGGATCAGCACGCCGCGGTGAATACGTTCCCGGGCCTTGTACACACCGCCCGTCACACCACGAGAGTTTGTAACACCCGAAGTCGGTGAGGTAACCATTTGGAGCCAGCCGCCTAAGGTGGGATAGATGATTGGGGTGAAGTCGTAACAAGGTAGCCGTATCGGAAGGTGCGGCTGGATCACCTCCTTTCTAAGGATAAGGAACTGCACATTGGTCTTGTTTAGTCTTGAGAGGTCTTGTGGGGCCTTAGCTCAGCTGGGAGAGCGCCTGCTTTGCACGCAGGAGGTCAGCGGTTCGATCCCGCTAGGCTCCATTGGTGAGAGATCACCAAGTAATGCACATTGAAAATTGAATATCTATATCAAATAGTAACAAGAAAATAAACCGAAACGCTGTAGTATTAAAAGAGTTTATGACTGAAAGGTCAAAAAATAAGGTTAAGTTAATAAGGGCGCACGGTGGATGCCTTGGCACTAGGAGCCGAAGAAGGACGTGACAAACGACGATATGCCTTGGGTAGCTGTAAG